>NZ_AGVX02000351.1 GCF_000239155.1 Actinoalloteichus spitiensis RMV-1378 | reverse complement strand
GACCCACGCAGACCTAGACCTCGTCCTCCTCGACGGTGACGTACCCGCCGCCGTCGACGGTGAGCTGCCGGTGGGCGAGCTGGACGGCATCCTGCCTGCTTCCGCCGACGTGGGCGGTCTGCTGGCCTTCGCCGTTGGTGATCTGCCAGCCGCTGACCAGGCCTGGAGCGATGTGTCGTGTGCGCATACGGAGGTCCTTTCCGGTTCGTCATGCCGCATCACCGTCGACGGGGTGCGGCGTGGGTGTGCCTCTCCGGATCCCACATCGATGGATCGGCCCGCCCGCCCTCGCCCACCGGCCGGGAGACGCGGTGCCTGGCCCGTCTCCGGTCGTCGCGCACGGGCGGGGGACGGGGACGGATCTGGTGCGGGGTGAGGGTGGGGGTCCCGGTCTCGCACGGGCGGGGGAGGAACTGGTGGGGTGGTCCTGGGTGGTGGTCCCCGGTTCGGAACGGACCCACCGTGCTCGCGAGCGGACCGAGGAGGAGCCCCGTGGGGACGTGATCGACCGGAGGGGCAGTGGTGGGAACACGCAGTCGTCGCGGCCTCTCGGGCTCTGCCAGCTGCTGCTCAACCAGCCACCACTGACCGTACGGCACTGGCGGCTCCGTGTCGAGGACCCACCGGCCGCCGACCTGGGTCACCGGTTCTGAGGCCGGTCCGGAGGACGAGGTCGTGGGGGAAGCCGGGGTCGCGCTGGCGCACCTGGACAGGCCTGCCGGGCGGAGAACCACAGGGTGGACACGCCGGACCGCCTCGGCGGACCACCCGCGGTCCGACCGCGCTCGACCAGCCGCGACCGGACGCGGGGTGCACGCGGCAGAGCGGCCGAGGACCAGGGGTTCGGGCCGCCCAGAGTGGCACCGCCCCCACCACCTGGCGAGAGCGCAGGCACCCGGGCCGCCTCCACTCCCGCCCGTCGAGGCGGACCCGCTCCCTGAGGAGGACACCGGAAGGCGGCGGACCAGCTCGCCCCGGTGGCGGGGCTGACCGTTCCTCCGGCACCCGCCTGCCATCGCAGTACGCCCGCCGGCGGCCATGATCACGACGCCGTCCCCGACCGGGGTGTCGTCCGCGTGCGCGCGGGTGTGTGCCACCGCATCAGGGCCAGCCCCACCAACACGACCACCGTCCCGAGCACGACGGGGAGGTCCACCGGCTCCGAGAGCACCAGCACGCCCAGGGACAGCGAGACGACCGGGAGCAGGTACCCGACACTGGCCGCGGTCGTGGCGCCGACGTCCCCGATCAGCCGGAAGTTGAGGTAGAAGGTCAACCCCGTGCTCAGCACCCCCAGCGCCACCACCGCCGCCCATCCAACCGCCGTCACCGACGACGCGGACCCGGACAGGCCGTCCACGGCCAGCAGCGGAACGCTCAGCCCGGTGGCGGCGATGAGCTGCGCGGCCGAGAGCGCCAGCGGGCCGGATGCGATGCCGGTGAGGTGCCGGCTCATGTAGGTGAAGGCGGTGGCGTAGCTGATGGCCGCGCCCAGCAGGGCGATCGCCCCGACGCCGACCTCCACCGGCTGCCGCCACGGGGCGAACAGCACCACCGTCCCCGCGAAACCGACGAGCAGACCCGTCAACCGCAGGGGCCGGGGTCGGCGTTCCATGCCCAGGACCAGACCGATCAGCAGCGACCACAGCGGGGTCGTCGCGTTCACCACCCCGGCCGTCCCCGAGTCCACGGTGCGCTGCCCCACGGCGATCAGCAGGAACGGCACGGCGTTGCACCACATCGCCGCGATCGTGACCCGCCGCCAGGTGGCCAGGTCGCGGGGGAGGCGCTGCCGGGCGAGCCCGGCCAGCAGCAGCAGGACCAGCGCCCCGCACGCGCAGCGCAGCATGGCGATCAACGGCGGTGTCATGCCCCCGGCCAGTGCCAGGTCGACCCAGAGGAACGCGGAACCCCACAACAGGGCGAGCACCACCATCCGTCCTGCCACGCCCCTGGCTTCGCCCAGCACCGCTGACCTCCCCGTTCGTCCACTCCCTGTCCCAGGGAAGCCTGCCCCGCCGCAGAAGTAAGGACAAGCGAAAGATCCCACCGTTACCCGTAAGCTGAGCTACATGTTGGATGTTCGTCGCCTCCAAACGCTGCGCGCCGTCATCACCACGGGGTCCATCACCTCGGCAGCCACGAACCTGGGCTACACCCCCTCCGCCGTCAGCCAGCAGATCGGGACGCTCGAGCGGGAAGCGGGCGCCGTGTTGCTGGAACGGGTGGGCCGGGGGGTTCGCCCCACCGCCGCCGGCCGGCTCCTCGCCGAGCACGCCGCGACGATCGGGAAGGGGATCGCCGAGGCCGAGGCCGCGCTGGCCGACCTGCGCGCCGGCCGCACGGGCAGCCTGACGATCCCCTACGTCGCCACCGCCGGGGCGAACCTGGTGGCGCCCGCGCTGGCGCGGCTGCGGTCCACCCACCCCGGTATCGGCGTCACGCTGCGGACCAGCGCGGACCCCCTGCCCGAGGTGCTGCGGGGCGAGGCCGACCTGGGGGTCGCCGTCCGTTCCACCCCGGGGAGCGCCGCCCCGCCCCAGCTGGTCCCCCTGGTCGACGACCCCTACCGGCTCGTGCTCCCGCCGGGTCACCGGCTGGCCACCCAGGGCACCGTCGCCCTCTCCGAACTCGCCCACGAGCCCTGGGTGGGCGCCGAACCCCCTGGCCCGTGCCGGGACGTCGTGCTCACCGCCTGCGCCGCGGCCGGGTTCACCCCGTCCCCGGTGGTGGACGGCGTGGACTACGCCACCGCGCAGGGTTTCGTCGCCGCGGGCCTCGGGGTGGCGCTGGTGCCCGCCCTCGCCCTGCACGGCCCCCACCCCGGCGTGCTCGTCCGCGAGGTGCGCCACCCCGAACCCGTCCGTCTGATCGTCGCGGTGACCCGGCACGCCTCGGGGGAACCGCCGGCGGTGGCAGCGGCCCTCGCCGCGCTGCGTGCCGCCGCGCGGGCCAGCGGGGAGACCCGGGCACCGTGAACGGAGAGGGCGAGGCGGACCGACCGGCAGTCCCCTCGGGTGCCAGGACGCCCTTCCCGGAGCCCGTGCACCACCCGAGGTGCGGTCAGGCCGGGCGCAGCCGCGCGAGGCGGTTTCGAGGAAACGGACGGTGGCGGGAGTGCGAACCGTGCGACATCGAGCCGGTGCGGGGAGCGGCGTCGGGACACCGTGCGCCTGCCGCCCCCGCCACCGCCGTGCGCCGAGGGCGCGCCGCCGCCCCGAGCCGGCCCGGCCTCAGCTGCCCCGGAAGGTGCGCCGGTAGGCGTCGGGGGAGACGCCCACCACCGCCCGCAGGTGGTGACGCAGCGCCGCCGAAGTCCCCAACCCCACCGTCCTGGCCACCGCGTCCACCGGGAGGTCGGTCCGTTCCAGCAGTTCCCGGGCCCGTTCCACGCGCTGCCGCGTCAACCACCGTGCCGGGGAGGTCCCCACCTCCTGCCGGAACCTGCGGGTGAACGTCCGCACACTCATCGACACCCGGGCCGCGAGGTCGGCCAGTCCCAGCGGCTCCCCGAGGTGGTCCAGCGCCCACTCCCGCGCCGGCCCCGTTCCACCCACCGCCGGCCCGGTGACGGGACTGGGCACGAACTGCGCCTGACCCCCTTCCCGGTGCGGCGGCACCACGGTGGCCCTGGCCACCTCGTTGGCCACCGACGCCCCGTGGTCGGAGCGGATCATGTGCAGGCACAGGTCGATGCCGGCGGCCTCACCGGCGGCGGTCAGCACGTCCCCGTTGTCGGTGTAGAGCACGTTCTCGTCCACCCGGACCGACGGGTGGGCCCGCCGCAGGTGGGCCGCCGACTTCCAGTGGGTGGTGGCCACCCTGCCCTCGAGCAGCCCGACGGCGGCGAGCAGGAACGCCCCCGTGCACACCGAGGCGATCCGCGTCCCGGGACGGGCCCGCGCCAGCACCGGGCCATAGGCGGCGGCCAGCGCGGCGGGCTCCATCCGCTCGTCCTCCTCGTGGGAGGCGGGGACGATCAACGTGTGGCAGCGGCCCACCGCCTCGGGCCCGTGCTCGACCCGAACCCCGAAATCCGCGTCACTGCGCAGCAGCCCCGGCACCGCCGCGCAGGTCACCACCTCGTACAAGGGATCACCGGTGGGGGAGCGGGCCTGCCGGAACAGCTGGTGCACCGCGCCCAACTCGAGAGGCAGCACACCGTGCCGCACGAACACCGCGACGCGGATCGGATCCGGCGGGACAGGGGTGGTGACGATGGCCCGAATCCTTCCCGTTCTGGCCGGTGGGCCGCTTGTCCCACCCTCGGCCGCCGACCATTCTCGCCAAGGGACAGGGGAACGTCGAGACAGGAGATGACGATGAAGGTGCTGTGGGTCTTCGCCCACCCCGAACCCGCCTCGCTCAGTGCCGCCCTGCGGGACGAGGGCCTGGCGGCGCTCCGCGAGGACGGGCACGACCACCGCGTGTCCGACCTCTACGCGATGGGCTGGAAGGCCGTGGTGGACCGGGAGGACTTCCCCGGGCACGCCCAGGGCAACCGGTTGGTGATCACCCAGGCCTCCCGGCAGGCCTACCAGGACCGCACCCTGACCGAGGACATCCTGGCCGAACAGGAGAAACTGGACTGGGCCGACGCTGTCGTCATCCAGTTCCCGCTGTGGTGGTACGGCCTGCCCGCCATCCTCAAGGGCTGGTTCGACCGGGTGTTCGTCAAGGGCTACGCCTACGGCGTCCGGGAGCACGGCTCCGACGGGCGCACCCTGCGCTACGGGCAGGGGCGGCTGGCGGGCAAGCGGGCGTTGCCGGTGGTGACGGTCGGCGGACCCGAGCCCACCTTCGGCCCGCGGGGCATCAACGGCCAGCTCGACCACGTCCTGTTCCCGCTGCTGCACGGCACCCTCTGGTACACGGGGATGTCGCCGCTGCCCCCGGTGGCGGTCCACGGCGCGGACCGCCTCTCCGAGGAGGACTACCGGGTGGCGGCGCGGCGGGTGCGGGCAGCGGTGTCCACCCTCGCCGACACCGCCCCGATCGCCTACCGCAGCCAGAACGGGGGCGACTACGACGACCGGCTGGTCCTGCGCCCGCACCTCGCGGCGGACCAGTCGGGGTTGTCGGTGCACGTGGCCGACTGAGCGGGTGGGTCGCCCCGCCCGGCGGCCGCGCACCGCTCGCGCCCGGGTCCGGGTTTCCCGCAGGCCCGGGGCGCGGCGATGCCGTGGGCGGCTCCGCCGGGGCCGCCTGGCCAGGTGCGGTGGTGCCCGCCAGCTGCACGCGCGTCGACTCCCCGGCCGCGACCCGGCTCCACCCCACCACCGACCGAGGCCGAGGCCGACCGGGAGGCGACCGCTGAGTCGTTCCCCGGGGTCCTCACCGGGTGCTGCCGCACCGTCGGGGGCGCGGATCACGAAGTCCTCGGCCACACCGGACGGGGCGTGCACCCGGCACGACCGATCAGTCCGAGCTGGCCGCCCCGGGCTCCAGCGACCGGATCACCCGGGCCGGGTTCCCCACCGCCACCACGTTCGCCGGCAGGTCCCTGGTGACCACCGCGCCCGCACCGACGACCGTGTTCTCCCCGATCGTCACCCCCGGGCAGACGATCACCCCACCCCCGAGCCACACGTTGTCCCCGATCGTGATCGGTTCCGCCGACTCCCACCGCGCGCGCCGACGCACCGGGTCCAGCGGGTGCGTCGGGGTCAACAGCTGCACGGTGGGACCGATCTGCACGTCGGAGCCGATCGTGATACGAGCGACGTCGAGCAGGACGACCCCGAAGTTGATGAAGGTCCCCGCGCCGATCGTCACCTGGTACCCGTAGTCCACGCCCAGCGGAGGGCGGATCTCCACCCCGTCCCCGACCGAACCCAACAACTCCTCCAGGATCGTCCGGCGCAGGGCGTCCTCTCCGGGGTGCGCGGTGTTGTACCGGTGGGACAGCTCCGCGGCCCGACGGCGGTCGGCGTCGAGTTCGGCGTCGTCGGCGAGGTAGAGCTCGCCGGCGAGCATGCGTTCCTTCTGGCTCGGCAACGCGGTGATCCCTTCCGTCTCCGGTGTGCCCGGGGCTCGGGGCGTCGGGCACACCAGATGATGATCCCCCGGAGCCCGGCGGCTGTCGACGGGTGCTCAGCCGGTGCCACCGGACGGCGAGGGGGAGAGGGCCGTTCGGCGGACCACGGCCCGGGGGGGCCGGGGCACCCGCGACCCCGTTGGCCGCTCGCCGAGCGCCCCGGTCGAGCCGGACCCCTTCCGGCTTCCCTGGCTCTGGCGGCCCCGGCAGGTGGTGGGGCCGGGCGGACACGAGCGGGGGCGGACACGCACCACGGTCCGCCCCGGTCCGCTCATGGCCCGGATCGGGGGTGGCCCGCGGCCTCGCCTGCGCCCCCGGCCGGGGCCAGGGCCCGGTGTTCGTTCTCCCCCCGAGCACGGCGACGGCCGGGGTCGGAGCAGTCAGGAGCGGGTGGTGCCGGACGCGGCTTGGTGGGCACGCCCCGCCCGATCCGGGCGGACCCGTGTTCCCCGCTCGTCGGCAGGCTCACCTCCGGGGGTTCGGTGTGGTGGTTCCGGGCGGGGGGCGTCGCGGAGCCGGGCGGCCGAGGCCACCAGCGACGCGATGGCCGGGGTGTACCCGCTGGGTGGCCAGGCGAGCACCGTGGTCACCTTCGGAGCGTCGACGACGGGCACCGCGACGTGCTCGGGCCACTGCCAGGCACGGCTGGAGGCGGGGATGACCAGCAACGTCCTGCCCAGCGCCACCAGCTGGGCGAGCTGTGACTGGCTGCGCACCTCCGGTCCAGGTCCGTCCGGGTAGGACCCGTCGATCCGGGGCCACCGGGCGATCGGCAGGCCCGGCACGTCCTGGACCTCGGCCAGCGTGAGCTGCTCGCGCGCCGCGAGCGGGTGCCCCGAGGGGAGCAGCGCGACCTGGCCCTCGACGCAGAGGTCCTCGGTGTCGAATTTGGCGAGGTCGTCGACCGGTCGGTGCATGACCGCGACGTCGGCGTGCCCGGCGCGCAGCAGCCGTGCCTGCTCGCCGACCTCGCACGGCAGGACCTCGATCGGTACCGCGCCGGGGTCGCTGTCCAGCGAGTCGAGGAGCCGTCGCAGCAGTTCGTGGGACGCGCCGGCTTTGGTCGTGAGCACCAGCGGCCGGGCCGGGGCCCCGGCCCGCCGCGTCCGACGGGCGACGGCGGCGACCGCGTCGAGAGCCACCCTGGCCTCCCGGAGCATCACCGCGCCGGCGGGGGTGAGCGCCACGCCCCGGCGGTCGCGGTCCAGGAGGGTGACGCCGAGTCGCCGTTCGAGCTGGCGGATCGCACGGGAGAGCGGGGGTTGCGCGATCCCGAGGCGACTGGCGGCGCGTCCGAAGTGCAGTTCCTCGGCGACCGCGACGAAGTACCTGAGCTGGCGAGTCTCCAGGTCATCCACCCCAGGTAGCCTACCGGCTGATACTCGGCAGGTATCACAGGCTGCTGGATCGATCTTGGACATCACCGGGTCGCACTTGAAGCATGGGTCAGGTGAACGACACGAAGACCGCGCTGGTCACCGGCGCGAACAAGGGCATCGGTTTCGCCATCGCACAGGGCCTCGGGGCGATCGGCTTCACCATCGCGCTGGGCGCGCGCGACGGTGCCAGGCGGCAGGAGGCCGTCGAACGCCTGGACGCCGCCGGTATCACGGCGTTCGGGGTCCCCCTCGACGTCACCAGTGACGAGAGCGTCGCCGCGGCGGCCTCGGCCCTCGAGCAGAGGGCGGGACGGCTCGACGTGCTCGTCAACAACGCGGGCATCGCCGGCCGGGCCGACGGTGGCAGGCAGGACCCGACGACGCTGGACCTCGACGTCCTCCGCACCGTCCTCGACACGAACGTGTTCGGGGTCGTTCGGGTGACCAACGCGATGCTCCCGCTGCTCCACCGCGCGGACTCACCGCGCATCGTCAACGTCTCGAGCACCATGGGCTCGCTGGCCCTGGGCGCCGGCGGCCCGCTCATGGCCGCATACGCGCCGTCGAAATCGCTGCTCAACAGCATGACGGCGCAGTACGCCCGCCGGCTCGCCGACACGCCCATCATCGTGAACGCCTGCTGTCCCGGCTTCGTGGCAACCGACTTCACCGGCTACAACGCACCTCGGGCCCCCGAGCAGGGCGCCGCGATCGCCATCCGGCTCGCCACCCTCCCCGACGACGGGCCACGCGGCGGCTTCTTCGACGACGAGGGCGTCATCCCCTGGTAACCCGGTCCGATGATCGGCGCTGAGCCGGGACCCGGCTCAGCGCCGTGGCTCCACCACGGTCATCGGCACCAGGGCGAAACCGGCCGCGCTGCCCGCTCTCGGGGCGCGCTCCTGATCCGCAGGCCAGCGAACCAGCGCGTCGTCGACCGGCACCGGCAGTCCGCTCACTGGCTCCCGGCCCGATCCACCACCGGAGCCCCCGGTCCCGTTCCACGCCGTTCCACGCCGGGACGCCCGGTGCGCCCACCCCCCAGCACCGGGCACGGACCCCGAGACGCCAGCGGCACGGTCCGGTCGCGGGAGAAGAGGCCCGTTCCGCCCCCGCCGACCTCCGGCGGGGGCGGACCCGGACATCCCCCACCCCACGCCCGGACCGGTACACGCGGCCCGGCACTCCGGGCGGCTGCCAGAATGATCAGGGCAGAGGAAGGGATGGTCTCGGCATGCCCCTGGCACACCACGAACCCGGCACCTCGAGGGCGACCCCGATCCCCGTCGGGGCGGCCCCGGTGGTCACCCGCACCGCACCCGGCGCTGACTCGTCGGTGATCCTCGCCGCCACCGCGCGCACCGGGCACAGCGTGGCCGCCCTCGTCTCCGCCTGGCTCGGTTCCTTCACCGAGTCCCACGACACCCGCGCCGCCTACGGCCGGGACCTGCGGGAGTACCTGTCCTGGTGTGCCGCCCGCAGCCTCGACCCGCTCACCGCGCGGCTCCCCGAAGTGCAGATGTACGCCACGGAACTCGCGGCCGCCGCCAACCCCCGCACCGGACGGCCCTACGCCGCCTCCACCCGAGCCAGGAAACTCGCCGCCGTCTCCAGCTGGTACACCTTCCTCGTCCGCGCCGGAGCGATCGACGCCAACCCCGCCCGGGACGCCGCCCGCCCCCGGTACGACCGTCGCCACTCGCCGACCTCCACCGTCACCGAACGGCAGGCCGCCGACATGATCGACGTCAGCCGCCACCAGCCCCACCGCACCCTGGGCACCCAGGGAGCAGCGTTGGCCATGGTGCTGCTCATCGACCTGGGGATCCGGGTGTCCGAGCTGTGCAACGCCAACCTGGGCGACCTGGGACACCGCGACGGGTTGCGCACCCTGACCATCCGCATGAAGGGCGGCAAGGTCCGCACCCGACCGATCCCCGCGCAGCTGACCCCCCTGCTCGACGCCTACCTGGCCACCCGCCGAGGCGCCGGTGTCACCGCCCCGCTGCTGGCCACCGTCGCGGGCCAGCGCGTCAACCGCCACCAGATCTACCGGCTGGTCCAACGCCTGGCCGCCGAAGCGGGCGTGCCCATGCCCGACCGCATCACCCCGCACTCCATGCGCCACGCCTTCAACACCATCGCCCGGGAACGCGGAGCCGCGCTGGAGGACCGCCGGGACGCGCTCGGCCACTCCTCCGCCGCCGTGACCCAGCTCTACGACCACGTCGCCCTCTCGGTGACTCGCGACCCCGCCCACCTGGTCGCCGCCGCCACCGCGACCACCGAGCCCGCGCCGCCCACCCCGGGCTGAGCTCCCTCACGTCCGTCCACGCCCCGCCGAGGTCCAGTCACCCCGGGCCCTGCACGCCCCGCCGACGCACCGGACACTGGGGACTCGGGCGGACGCCGCGACCGATCGGCGACCTCCCGCCGCTCCCGCACGGGGGATGCCAAGATACTGCGGTGTCCGACGACGCCCCATCTCACTCCGACACCACACCCGACGCGCCAGCACCGGGGGAGCAGCAGCCACCCGACCACCCCGGGACGACCAGCAGCGCCCTGCCCCAGCCCACCGGCACCTGCAACTACCCCGACTGCGGACGTCCGGTGTTCCGAGCCCCTGGCCCCGGACGGCCCTCCGAGTACTGCGACCGTCCCGACCACACCCGGTGGCGGGCCTGGCGGGAACGTCAACGCCGCCAGGAACCCACCCCCGAAACCGTCACCGTGACGAAACCAGCTGGTCCGGTCACCGCCGCGACCGGGCGGGCTGCGGACCTGCTCGAGGAGTTCCGCACCCTGTCCCACCACCTCTCCCGGGTCCTCGCCAGCGCCGTCAGCGAACTGTCCACGATCTCCGACCCTGCCGCCAGCCAGGAACAGATCCAGCAGATCCAGGCCGAAGGCGCCCGCCGCGTCGCCGAAGCCGAAGCGGCGCTCCTGCTCGCCCAACGCCAGCGCCGCGACGCCGACGAAGCTCGCCGCGCCGCCGAGCAGGCCGCCGAGGATGCCATCGCCGCCGCGGACGCCGCCGAAACCGAACGCACCGCCGCCCTCGCCGAACGCGACACCGCGCTGCGCACCGCCGAACACGAGACCCGCCTCGCCCAGGAACAGGCCGAGGTCGCCCGCACCGAAGCCGAGGTCGCGATCGCCGCCGCCCGCCGCGAGGCCGCCGACAGCATCGAACAAGCCCGCGAACAGGCCGTCCGCCTCACCGAGGACGCCCGCCGGCAGGCGGCGCAGGACATCGACGCCATCCGCCGCGCCGCCGCCGAGGACATCAGCGCCGAACGCGAACTGCGGGAACAGGCCGCGGTCCGCGCCGAACGCGCCGACACCCTGACCCGACACGCCGAACGCCAGGTGGACGAGCTCCGCACCGAACTCACCCGAGCCCGGGAGGAGACCACGAGACTGCGCGAACACCACACCCAGGAGATCAACCGGCTCAACCAGCTCCTGGCCGACCAGCAGCGCGCCGCTACCGAAGCCGCGAACCAGGCCCGCGACCTCGCCGCCGAACGGCTCGCCGCCCTCGAAGCCATCCGCGACCAGGCCCTCACCCGCGCCGAACGCGCCGAACGCCACCTCGACCGGCTCCTCGCCGAACGCGAAGCCGAGCACCCGCCGCGCGAGGACACCCCCGCCAACGAATGACCACATCCGCCCGCCAGGCCAGGCGGCACCCGGCCACGCACCCCGACACCACCGGGTTAGAGTCACCACCGGCCCACGACCAACCGACCACCCCACCCCGCGCTGGGCCCCACGGCCAGCGGGAGGAGAATCCCCATGTCCACCCCGGACCCCCTGCTGACCGTGGCCCACCCCCACGTCCACGAACTGGAGATCCGCCGCTCCCGGTTCCGCTGCCTCGTCGCCGAGGCCACCGACGAAACCGCCGCCCACGCCCTGATCAGCGACCAGCGCACCACCCACCCCAAGGCCAACCACCATTGCACGGCCTACGTCCTCGGCTCACACCGCGAGATCCAACGGTCCAGCGACGACGGAGAACCCGGGGGAACCGCCGGCGTCCCCATGCTCGACGTGCTCCTCCGACGCGGCATGACCAACACCGTCGCCGTGGTGACCCGCTACTTCGGCGGTATCCGACTGGGAGCCGGCGGCCTGGTCCGCGCCTACGGCCAAGCCGTGTCCCAAACCCTCGACCTCGCCGGCACCGCCGCACTCCACCCCTACCGCCGGTGCCAGCTGCGCGCCGACTACGCCGACGCCGGCCTGCTCGAACACGAGATCCGCCAGACCAGCGCCGACCTGCGGACCGTCACCTACCAGGACCACGCCGAGTTCGAGGTGGACGTCCCCGAGGCCGACCTGGCGTCCTTCCGGCACTGGGCGAGCAGGACCGCCGGCGGCCGGGTCCACCTCCAGGTCGGGGACCGCCACCACCGGCGCTGACCCGGCTCCCCGGCGCCACCGACCCGGGAACGCCCCCGGCGGTGCTCACCCGTAGATGCCCTGGACCGCCCCGGAGGCGATCGCGGTCACCACCTTGAAGCACTTCATCGCCTCGGTCATCGACTCGGCGGTGAACCCCACCCGCCGCACCGCCACCTGCTCCACCGGCCGC
>NZ_AGVX02000352.1 GCF_000239155.1 Actinoalloteichus spitiensis RMV-1378 | reverse complement strand
ACCCACCCCCTCAGCGGGCCCCGGTGCTGGGTACTCGCCCCCGGGGAGCTCATCGCCGGCCCCGGCACCACCCGGGCCCGTGCCGGACACGGGCTCGCCGGCACCGCCACCCCAGGACCGCCGCCCCGCCAACCCAGCGCGCCCGCCGACCCCACCTCGCCGGACCACGCCGCCGCCCAGCCCGGCGGTGACACCGCCAGCCACCACCGCCCCGCCCGCACGACCACCCTCGACTGGCTGCGCGGCACACTCACCGCGCTGCTCCACGCCGACGGTGTCTCCGCCGAGGACGACTACTTCGCGCTCGGCGGCAACTCGATCATCGCGGTCCAACTGGTCGACCTCGTCGCGGAGCGGTACGGCGTCCGCCCCAAGCTCGTCGAGATCTACCAGCACCCTCGGGTGGGGGACTTCGCCCGCTACCTCGACGAGGCCCTCCCCACCCCGGACCCGGGACCGCACCACTGCCGGCACGACCCGGCCCCACCACCTCCACCTGCCGCTGCCACGCCAGCCGGGGGAACCGATCGCCGGGGCCTGCCCCGGTTGCCGCCGGTCGAGCCCGGCGACGAACTCGTCCTGTCCTTCGGCCAGGAACGGATGTGGTTCCACCACCAGTTGGACCCGAACACCACCCTCTACAACCTGCCCACCACCGGGCGGGTCCGGGGTGAGCTGGACATCGACGCCCTCCGCCAGACGTGGGAGGACCTCGCCCAACGGCACGAGGTCCTCCGGTCGAACTTCGTGGAGTCCGCCGACGGACCAGTGCTGGTCCTCCGCCCCATGCTCGGTGACTTCCTCCACGTCGTGGACGTCTCAGGCACGGCCGACCCCGTCGCGGCCGCCCGCCCCGTGGTGCGGGCCGCCGCCGACCACGTCTTCGACCTCGCCAAGGACCCGTTGGTGCGAGTGCTCATCGTCCGCCTGGGCGAGGAGGACCACGTCGTGCAGACGACCATGCACCACGCCGTCAACGACGGCGCCTCACCGGGGATCTTCCGGGCGGAGGTCAACGACTTCTACCGGGCCCGCCGTGCCGGCCGTGAACACCGCTTCCCGCCGCTGCCCGTGCAGTACCGCGACTACGCGCGCTGGCAACGGAAGCTGGACGCGGACGGTCTCCTCGACCACGAACTCGACTACTGGCGCGCCACCCTGCGCGGCGCCCCGCGCCTCGACCTGCCACTCGACCACCCACGTCCGGCCAGCCGCGACTACTCCGGCGCGATCAGCCCCTTCACCGTGCCCCCCGACGTCGCCCAGCGCCTCCGCGCGCTGGCCCGCCGGGAGTCGGTGACCCTCTTCGTGGTGCTGCTCGCCGCCTGGTACCTGCTCCTCGCCCGGCTGTCCCGCCAGCGGGACATCACCGTGGGCACACCCACCGCCGGCCGCGGCCGACCCGAACTGTGGGGGCTGGTCGGGTTCTTCAACGGCACCGTCGCGCTCCGCGCGGACCTCAGCGACGGCCCGGCGCTCCCGGAGCTGCTCACCCGCGTCCGGGACATCGTCCTCGGCGCACTCGAACACCAGGAGATCCCCTTCGACCGGGTGGTCAACGACCTCGGCGGCGCCCGTGACCTGAGCCGGAACCCGCTGTTCGACGTGTTCTTCATCCACCAGGAACAACCCGCCATCCAGCCCATCGGAGACTCCCCCGTCGAGTTCTTCGACGAACGGACCGTGGAGAACCTCTTCGGTGGTCTGCCGCCGGGGACCTCGAAGTTCGACCTGACCCTGGTGACCAGCGACCGGGAGGGCGAGGACACCATCTCGGGTTGCCTCGAGTACAGCACCGAACTGTTCGACGGCGGCACCATCGCCGGCTGGGCCGTCGCCTACCAGCAGCTGCTCGCCGGGCTCGCCGCCGCCGTCGACGCGCACGACCCCTTCGGAACGCTCTCCAAGCTCCTCCCGGCCGGCTCACCCGGAGGGCGCACCCCGAACGCGGGGCAGCCCGCGACAGCCGCCCTCGACGCCTGGACCCGGGTGTTGCGCGACCGGTCCGCGAACATCCAAAGGCGCCTGTCCCGCACCCCGGGAACCCGGCCCCCGGCCGACCCGGTCCCGGTCGTCGAACGGCACGAACGCCGGGTGCCCGCCGACGTCGTGCGGCGAGCCCGCGACCTCCACCCCGACGACGAGGACCTCTTCCTCACCGTGCTGGCGGCCAGCCAGGTCGCCCTGGCCCGGCGGCACGACCAGCGGGACGTCCTCGTCGGCGTCGCCGGCGCCGACACCAGTGCCCCCGCCCCGGTCCGGCTGCGGGTGCACGACGACCACACCTTCCGGGAACTCGTCGGGCGCACCACGGTCGCCGTCGAGGGAGTCACCGGTGGCACGGTCCGCGCCGACCTGCTCGCCGATCGCCTCGACCTCGCCGTGAACTCCCTCCCCGACCTGTTCGACCTCCGCCACCAGCGGCTCCACCGGGACGGACCACCACCACGGGTCGGGCTGGACGGGCTCACCCTCTCCAGCGGGGTGACCACCGGCGGTGAACTGGTCCTGCTGGTCGAACGGTGCGGCGGTTCCACCGGCCACGACCGAGCCAAGGCCCTGGCCGACGACCTCGCGGACCTGCTGCCCGCACTGGTACGAGAACCAGGCCAGCCCCTGCGGGACCACCCGCTGCCCGACCACCGCACCCGGCCCGGCTCCCGCTGACCGCCTCAGCGGAACCCGAGCCGCCACCGCCCGCCGGGCCACCCGCCACCACACCGACCAACGGCACTGGAGTGAGCATGCCTCGTGGGGGAAACCGCCGACGACCGCTGTCCTCGGCCCAGACCGGAGTCTGGTTCGGGCAGGAGCTCGACCCGACCGGACAGCGCTACGTGGTCGGCCAGTACGTACACGTCCGCGGCTCCGTCGACCCCGACCTCCTCCACCGCGCCATCGCCGCCGTCTTCGCCGGCTCGGAACCCCTGCGCGTCCGGTTCGTCATCAGCGACGACCGGCGTGAGCAGGTGGTGGAACCCGACGTGCACCCCCGGCTCACGGTCGTCGACCTCACAGGGGAGGCCGAACCGGTCGACGCGGCGCGGCAGCGGATGCGGGAGCTGCTCGCCGAGCCGTTCGACCTCGCCACCGCACCGGTCTTCCGCACCGCCCTGTACCGCCTGTCCGAACACGACCACTACTGGTGCCTCACCTCCCACCACCTGGTGACCGACGGTGTGGGGGGCGCGAACCTGATCCGCCGCGTCGCCGAGGCCTACACCCTCCTCGTCAAGGGCACCGACCCGCCCCACGACGTGTTCGACCCGCTCGACACCGTCCTCGCCGATGACACCGCGTACCGCCAGTCCGCCCGTT
>NZ_AGVX02000353.1 GCF_000239155.1 Actinoalloteichus spitiensis RMV-1378 | reverse complement strand
GGACTGAGCGCCCGCCGCCGCCCGGTCAGGCGACGTCGACCTCCAACATCTCGGTCACCAGCGCCGCGATGGGTGACCGTTCGGAGCGGGTGAGGGTGATGTGCGCGAAGAGCGGGTGTCCCTTCAGCTTCTCGATGACGGCGGCGACCCCGTCGTGTCGGCCCACCCGGAGGTTGTCCCGTTGGGCGACGTCGTGGGTCAGCACGACGCGCGAACCACTGCCCAACCGGGACAGGACGGTGAGCAGCACGTTCCGCTCGAGCGACTGCGCCTCGTCCACGATCACGAAGCAGTCGTGCAGTGAACGGCCCCGGATGTGGGTGAGCGGCAGCACCTCCAACATCCCCCGGTCGGTGACCTCGTCGATCACGTCGCGGCTCACGAGGGCGCCGAGGGTGTCGTACACCGCCTGCCCCCACGGGGACATCTTCTCGTTCTCGGTGCCGGGCAGGTAGCCGAGGTCCTGGCCGCCCACGGCGTAGACCGGCCGGAACACCACGACCTTGCGGTGCCGCCGACGTTCCATCACCGACTCCAGGCCGGCACAGAGCGCGAGCGCCGACTTGCCGGTACCGGCCCGGCCGCCGAGGGAGACGATCCCGATCTCGGGGTCGAGCAGCAGGTCGAGCGCGATGCGCTGTTCCGAGGAACGCCCGTGCAGCCCGAACGCCTCCCGGTCACCTCGGACCAGGCGAACCTGCTTGTCCGGGGTCACCCGGCCCAACGCGCTCGCCGTTCCCGCGAGCAGCCGGAGGCCGGTGTTGCAGGGCAGTTCCCGCGCCTGTTCCAGGTCGGCGCTCCCGACCCGGAACAGCTCGTCGACCTCCTCGGCGCTCACCTCGAGGTCGACCGTGCCGGTCCACCCCGACGGGGTGACGTTCTGCGCCCGGTACTCGTCGGCGGGCAGTCCGACGGCGGCGGCCTTCACCCGCAGCGGCATGTCCTTGGTGACCAGGGTCACGCGCCACCCCTCCGCCGCGAGGTTCAGGGCGCAGGCCAGGATCCTGGTGTCGTTCGAGTCGGTGCGGAAGCCCGGCGGGAGCACCTGGGGGTCGGAGTGGTTCAGCTCCACGTGCAGCGTCCCGCCGTCGTCCCCGACGGGAACGGGCTGGTCGAGACGACCGTGCCGTGACCGGAGGTCGTCCAGGAGCCGCAGGGCCTCTCTCGCGAACCACCCGAGGTCGGGGTGGTGCCGTTTCGCCTCCAACTCGCTGATCACCACGAGGGGCAGCACCACCGCGTGCTCGGCGAAGCGGGTGGCGGCCCAGGGGTCGGACAGCAGGACGGAGGTGTCGAGCACGAAGGCCGTTCCCGTCCCGGTCCTGGTCGTGCTGGTCCTCCGGCGGCCGGTGGCGCGGCTCGTGGTGGACCGGGTGGACCTGGTGGACCGGGTGGCGGCTGGACCTCCCTCCGGCGCGTCGGCGCCGGAGGCGGTGGTGGAACGGCTGGAGGATCGCCTCGAAGTACGGGGTGCGGTCACGGCAACTCCCTCACGGCCACGCGGACGCGGCCGCACGTCGCTGGGCCGGGCCCGCCCAGAGGTGGCCGTCGGCGACGCCGTCGGGCGACCGTCGCCGCGAGCCGACCGGGCCGGCTGCCGGCCCCGCGCTCGTGACGAACGGTTCCACCGCCGTACCGATCACTGCCACGACTAGGGCCTCCCGGGGCGGGCCGCCTCCGACACGACCCACCGCTTCCGGACGCTACCTAAGCGGACAGCTTTGTGACAGGCAGCCAGGCAGGTGATTCAGCGGACGGAAACCTGCACGCTACGTGCGGTCCCACCACGGGCCCCTCGCCCGTTGTCCAGGGCCGAACAGGTGAAACAACGGCGGCACCGGGTGCGCTTGTCAGCGGTTGGCGCGCACCGGACGGGATCAACGACCGCCGGTGGAACCACTCGGTGAGGCGATG
>NZ_AGVX02000354.1 GCF_000239155.1 Actinoalloteichus spitiensis RMV-1378 | reverse complement strand
GGGCGCCCCGCCGTAGACGGCGAGGCGCAGGGCCGAGAGGTCGAAGCGGTCGAGGTCGGGGTGCTCCGCGAGCTGGTACAGCGAGCTGGGCGCCGTGAACAGGTGGGTGATGCGTTCCCGTTCGAGGAGGGTGAGCGTCGCCAGCGGATCCAGGTCCTCCCGCAGCACCACCACGCCGCCGGAGGCGAGGACCCACTGGGCGAGCTCGCCGCCCAGGTCCGACAGCGGGATGGCCACCAGGAAGCGCCAGGGTGGCGGTCCGTACATGGCGCGGGCGGCGTCGAGGCACGCGGACATGGCAGTGGTGCTGTGGACCACGCCCTTGGGGCTGCCGGTGGTACCGCTGGTGTAGGCCAGCGACGCCGGCCGGTCGGGTGCGGCGGGGAGCCCGGGGGCCTCGGCCACGGCGGCGTCGGCGAGCGCGACCAGGTCGTCGCCGTGGGCGGAGGGACCCAGGGAGAGGACGCGGGGCACGGAGGTGCGGCGGAGCAGCTCGGCGGCACGTTGCTCACCCGGCTGGTCGTGCACGAGCACGGCCGGGGCCGCGTGTTCGAGGCACGCCGCGTGCACACCGGGGGAGAACATCGGACGCAGTCCGACGTAGCAGCCCCCTGCCCACTGCACGGCGAGGCGGAGGAGGACGGCCTCCGGCGTATTCCCGTGCAGGCAGGCGACGCGAACCCCGGGGCCCACCCCGGACCGCCTGAGGACCGCGGCCATGCCGGCGACCAGGCGGTGGGTCTCGGCCCCGTTCACCGACCGGCCCCCGGAAACGAGGACGTCGTCCTGGGGGGCAATTCCGGATAATACCCGTCGCACGTAGTCCACGACTTCCTCCGACGTTGGCTTCGCGGGGATCGGGTTGCGCGGATATGACGATTCCGAAAGGAGAACGGTGGCGCAACGAGTGATACTCGATATCCCGGTGATGAGGCCCCGATGGAACCAACAAATAATCGCCAGGGGAGGAAGTGGAATACGCAATGCCATCTTCCGGTGCCCTCGAAAGAGGGGAAGACACGACCGGGGGTCACGGAACAGGCTGTCCGTGCGCGGTATTCTCGCGCGGGGGAGCCCGATTTCCTGAACGGTTGACCGCAGCCACGCCCGGGGGGTGCGCTTCGCCCGACAGTGAGGCCTCTCACCACGCGGGCGCTACCGGGTTGAGGGCCCCCACCGGGTAGGATTCGACATTCAGTCACGGTGGGCCACTCGCTGCCGGCCCACCTGCCGCAGTAGCCGACACCAACCAGGAGGAGCCCGGTGACCGAGCCGGCTGCCGAGGCCCGGACCGAGGCCCCGAACACCAGCGCCCGCCGCGTGGTCGTGGCCGAGGACGAAGCCCTCATCCGTCTTGACCTCGTCGAGATGCTTCGTGAGGAGAACTACGACGTCGTCGGCGAGGCCGTCGACGGGCAGGAGGCCGTCGAGCTGGCCAACAAGCTCCAGCCCGACCTGGTCATCCTCGACGTCAAGATGCCCCGGATGGATGGCATCGAAGCGGCGTCCCTGATCGTCGGTGACCGGGTCGCGCCGGTGGTGATCCTCACGGCCTTCAGCCAACGCGACCTCGTGGAGCGCGCTCGGGACGCGGGAGCGATGGCCTACCTCGTCAAGCCCTTCGCGAAGCGCGACCTCATCCCGGCGATCGAGCTCGCCATGTCCCGGTTCGCCGAGGTCCGGGCGCTGGAGGGCGAGGTCGCCGATCTCCAGGAGCGGTTGGAGGCGCGCAAGGTGGTGGAGCGGGCCAAGGGGCTGCTGATGAAGAACCAGTCGCTGAGCGAGCCCGAGGCGTTCCGGTGGATCCAGCGCACCGCGATGGACCGGCGGACCACCATGAAGGCGGTGGCGGAGGCGGTGCTGGAGACCCTCAGCTGATCCGGGCGTCATCCCGGTGTCATCCCGTGACACCTGTCGCTCACCCGTCCACCCGGGTGGCGGTGCACGATCCCACTCCTAGGGAAAGGGTCCCCTTTTCGGAGCCCGGAAGAGCGGCATGCGTCACGATGTGGCTACGGCCACATGTCCAGTATGGGCAAGGTGCCACGATCGGACTACGGTCCGTGCCTAACTCATCGTTCCGAGGAGCGGAACGACGCTCACGACTGCTGCTCGTGGGTGGGTTCACGTGGAGGCACGGGTGTCGAAGAACGGTCGCTTACGGATCCTGGCAGTCGCGGCGACGGCGTCGCTGACGCTCGCCGGGTGCGCGCAGGGCGGGAACGAGGAACCGGCGGAGGGTGGCGCGGCCACCAACGACAGCGCCGCCGCCGCCCCCGACGCACCCACCGACGCCGTCCTGCCGGCGGGGGACGGCACCGGCGAGTGCGAGGACGGCCTCAGCATCGCCTACATCGGCACCATCGCCGGGCAGAACGCGGCCCTCGGTGTCGCGATCCTCAACGGGGTTCGCCTCGCCGTGGAGGAGCACAACGAGGCCAACGCGGGCTGCCAGGTCACGCTCAAGGAGTTCGACACCGAGGGCAGCCCCGACAGGGCGACCGGTGTCGTCACCCAGGCCATCAACGACGACTCCATCCTGGGCGTGGTCGGGCTGCCCTTCTCCGGTGAGTCCGACGCGGCCGGGCAGTCGTTCCACGAGGCCGGCCTGGTCACCATCAGCCCGTCCGCCACCGACCCGGCACTGTCCCAGAACGGCTGGGACACCTTCTTCCGCGGGCTGGGCAACGACGCGCAGCAGGGACCGGCCGCCGCCACCTTCATCGGGGACGACCTGGGCGCCGAGAGCGTCTGCGTCGTCAACGACGACTCCTCCTACGGCATCGGCCTGGCTCGCGAGGTGCGGGAAGCACTCGGCGACGCGGTCGTGTGCACCGAGGAGGTGAAGACCAACCAGCGGGAGTTCTCCGCGGTCGTCGGCACCATCGAGGCAGCCGCCCCGGACGCCGTCTTCTACGCCGGCTACTACACCGAGGCCGCGCCCTTCGCGCAGCAGCTGTTCGCCCGGGGCCTCCAGACCACCCTGGTGGCTCCCGACGGCGTGCGCGACGACCAGTTCGTGCAGAACGCGGTGGGCGCCGCCGAGGGCGTCTACCTGACCTGCCCGTGCGTGCCGGCCGACGGCTTCGGCGACTTCTTCGACGCCTTCACCGAGCTGGCCGGCACCGAGCCGTCCACCTACTCCGCCGAGGGCTACGACGCCACCACCATCCTGCTGCGCGCGCTGGACGAGGGGCTGTCCACCCGCGAGGAGGTCCTCGAGTTCGTGCGCGACTACGACGCCCCCGGTCTCACCAAGCACTTCAAGTGGGACGAGGACGGCGAGCTGACCGACACCCCGGTGTGGGTCTACCGGGTCGAGGACGGCGAGATCGTCCGGGACCGCGAGATCGGCTGAGCCGGCGCCGGTGGGGACGGCCGAGGCGCGCACCGCGTCCTCGGCCGTTCCCCGCCCGCCCGACCGGCTGACGGTGAACCGGCGATCTCGCGAGAAACGAGTATCTGAGTGATCGGCAACCTCCCGACGGTCCTCGCTCAGGGCGGCGTGGACTGGATCAGCTTCGACATTGGTCGCCTGGTCGACCAGTTCTGGTACAACACCGTGAACGGCCTCGCCTACGGCAGCATCTACTCCCTGGTCGCGGTCGGCTACACCCTCGTGTACGGAGTCCTCAAACTCATCAACTTCGCGCACTCCGAGGTCTTCATCGTGGGCGCGTTCGGCGCCTACTTCACCTTCCAGTTCCTCGGTTACGAGTCCGGTGGCATCGCCCAGGCTCCCCTGATCGAGACGATCGTGAACCTCGTCCTGGCGCTGGCCGTCGCGATGATCTGCTCGGGTCTCGTCGCGCTCACCCTGGAACGGGTGGCGTACCGCCCGCTGCGCAGGAAGAAGGCGCCCCGGCTGGTGTTCCTCATCACCGCCGTCGGCGCGTCCTTCGCCATCCAGCAGGCCATCATGCTGTGGCGCAACCCCAACCCCGAGCTCGCGATCCAGCTGGTCGCCCCGCAGCCCCTGTTCGAGGTGTTCGGGGTGTCCGTGACGAACATCCAGCTCACGGTGTTCCTCGCCGCGCTGGTGCTCCTGCTGGTCGCCGACTCCTTCATCAACCGGACCCGGCTGGGACGGGGGATCCGGGCCGTCGCCCAGGACCCGGACACGGCAACGCTGATGGGCGTCAACAAGGAACGCGTCATCATGCTCACCTTCGTCATCGGTGGGTTGCTCGCCGGGGCCGCCGCCCTCTTCTACATCATGCAGATCCCGCAGGGAGTGGTGTACAACGGCGGTTTCCTCCTGGGGATCAAGGCCTTCACCGCTGCCGTGCTCGGCGGCATCGGCAACCTGCGCGGCGCGCTGCTCGGTGGCTTCCTGCTCGGGGTCTTCGAGAACTACGGCCAGTCGCTGTTGGGCGGTCAGTGGCGCGACGTGGTGGCCTTCGTCGTGCTGATCGTGATCCTGATGTTCCGCCCCACCGGAATCCTCGGTGAGTCGCTAGGAAAGGCCAGGGTATGAACGCGCACCACTTCCGCAGCGGGACCGCGACGAAGGTGCCGTTCGGCCAACGGATCCGTGACTGGTGGAACGGGCTGAGCCGCTTCCACCAGTGGGCGATCATCATTCCTGTGGTGGTGCTCGTCTACCTGATGCCCTTCCTCAACTTCTTCCCCATCACCACCGAACCGGGCACCGACTTCGAACTCGCCCTGTTCAACACCGCCCGCATCGTCCTGATCGCGATCGGGCTGAACGTCGTGGTCGGGCAGGCCGGCCTGCTGGACCTGGGCTACGTCGGCTTCTTCGCCATCGGCGCCTACGTCGCCGCGCTGATGACCAGCCGGGACTCCGCCCTCTACGCCGAGTACCCGTGGTTGCTCGTGGTGGTGGTGGGCATCGCGGTGACGATGGTCTCCGGTGTGATCATCGGAACACCGACGCTGCGGCTCCGGGGTGACTACCTGGCCATCGTCACACTCGGCTTCGGGGAGATCGTCCGGCTGCTCGCCGACAACATTCCCGCGCTGCGCGGGAACGTGGGCTTCCGGAACCTGGAACGGCCACCGGGGGAGTGGTCCGACGGGACCCGCATCTTCACCCAGGGCGACGGGATCCCCTGGTACTGGTTGACCGTCACCGCCATCATCGCCGTGCTCATCCTCGTCGGCAACCTCGAACGCAGCCGGGTGGGCCGCGCGTGGGTGGCCATCCGGGAGGACGAGGACGCGGCCGAGATCATGGGCGTGCCCACCTTCCGGTTCAAGGTGTGGGCCTTCGTCATCGGCGCCGCCATCGGCGGCCTGTCCGGCGTCCTGTACGCGGGACAGCTCGGCTTCGTCAACAACGCCAGGTTCGACGTCGTCACCTCGGTGCTGTTCCTGGCCGCGGTCATCCTCGGCGGGTCGGGCAACAAGGTCGGGGTGATCCTGGGCGCCATCGTCATCGCCTACACCCCGGAGCGGTTCCAGGTGGTGTCCGAGTACCGCTACCTGATCTTCGGGCTCGCGCTGATCGTCCTGATGATCTTCCGCCCCCAGGGGCTGCTCGGTGCCCGCCAGCGGCTGTTGGCACGAGGCAGACAGGCGTACAAACGCCTGGTGGGCAAACCGGAGCCGGTGTCGACGGAAAGCCCCATGAAGGACGCGGGCAAGAGGACGGGAGTATGACGACCACCAGCGGTTCCACGCCCGAGACGCGTCACCACCACCACGACCGCGACGAGACCGACCAGCCCGGCGGTCTCGTGGGCGAGGTCGCGCGGATGAGCGCGGAGGAACGGGCCGAGCACGAGGCGGAAGTGGCGGACGTCGTCGCGCCGGACCGGGACATCGAGGTCGAGGTCGGCGAGACACTGCTCGAGATGAGGGACGTCACCCTCAGCTTCGGCGGGCTCGTCGCCCTCGACTCGGTGTCCTTCTCCATTCGACGCGGCGAGATCCTCGGCCTCATCGGACCGAACGGGGCGGGTAAGACCACCTGCTTCAACGCGATGACCGGCGTCTACCGCCCCTCCTCGGGGGCGGTGCTGCTCGAGGGCAGACCCCTCGGGAAGCTGAAGAAATCGCAGATCACCCGGCGCGGCATCGCCAGGACCTTCCAGAACATCAGGCTCTTCGACGAGATGACCGCCCTGGAGAACGTCGTCGTCGGCACCGACGCCCGCCACCGCACCGGGGTGCTCGGCGCGCTGCTCCGGTTGCCCCGGCACCACCGCGAGGAACGCGAGGGCGTCGAGCGGGCGATGGCGCTGCTGGAGTTCGTCGGCATCGCCGACCGGGCCGCCGACAAGGCGAAGAACCTGCCCTACGGCTACCAGCGGCGCCTGGAGATCGCCAGGGCACTGGCCACCGAACCGAAGCTCCTGTGCCTCGACGAACCGGCCGCCGGGTTCAACCCGGCGGAGAAGGAGGAGCTCATGGGGCTCATCCGCCGGATCCGGGACGACGGGTACACCGTGCTGCTCATCGACCACGACATGAAACTGGTCATGGGGGTCACCGACCGCCTGGTCGTACTCGAGTTCGGCAAGAAGATCGCCGACGGTCGCCCCGCCGAGGTCCGGGAGGACCCCGCGGTCATCGCCGCCTACCTGGGGGTTCCTGACGATGACGTTGCTTGAGATCTCCGACGTCTCCGTGCACTACGGCCGGATCCGCGCGTTGAGCGGTCTCTCCCTCACCGTGGAGGAGGGAGAGGTGGTCACCCTCATCGGGGCCAACGGGGCCGGCAAGACCACCACCATGCGGACCGTCTCCGGTCTGCTCCCGGTCAGCTCCGGCCGCATCACCTTCGAGGGCGACGACATCACCCGCCTCCGCGCCGACCTGCGGGTGGTCCGGGGGATCTGCCAGTCACCGGAGGGCCGGGCGATCTTCCCCGGCATGACGGTGCAGGAGAACCTGGACATGGGCTGCTACACCCGCAAGGACCGCGCGGCCATCGCCGAGGACTACGAGCGGGTGTTCAGCCTGTTCCCCCGGCTCAAGGAACGGCGAACGCAGGTCGGCGGCACCATGTCCGGGGGCGAGCAGCAGATGTTGGCGCTCGGCCGCGCCCTGATGGCCCGACCCCGGCTGCTGTTGCTCGACGAACCGTCGATGGGGCTCGCCCCGCAGTTCATCCAGCAGATCTTCCGCATCATCACCGAGATCAACCAGCAGGGGACCACCGTCCTGCTCGTGGAACAGAACGCGCAGCAGGCGCTCAGCCGGGCGCACCGCGCGTACATCCTCGACGCCGGTGAGATCACCAGGACGGGAACCGGGGCCGAACTCCTCGCCGACCCGAGCATCAAGGACGCCTACCTGGGCGTCGGCTGAACGACGGAGTGGGGCGGGGCGCGACCGGCGGCCCGCCCCACACCTCCGGGTGAATC
>NZ_AGVX02000355.1 GCF_000239155.1 Actinoalloteichus spitiensis RMV-1378 | reverse complement strand
GGGCGGGGGGCGGGGTCGCGGCCGGCGGGACCGTTCCCCCGCGCCGGCGGGGACCGCCGCCTCCGAGCGCCGACCGGAATGGGAGGGAACACCCGCCCGACCGCCGGTCCGCCTCCCGCACCGGGGGCACCGCGCGGGCGGTCGTCGGCACGGCCCCCGGAGCACCCCGGGGGCCGGCCGCGGTGCGCGTCTGTCAGAGCCTCCCGGACTTCATCGCGCCCACCAGAGCGGCGAAGCTGTCGCGGTCCACGACGAGAACGCCGCCCGAACGGTTCTTGGTGTCCCGGATACCGACGACCCCGGGGCCGTTGGCGACTTCGACGCAGTCGGACTGCCCGCCGCTCCGCCGGGACTTGCGCCAGTCACTCCAGCCCGGCGCCAGCGGGGTCCGGGGTGGCACGGTGTGGTGCATGCTCCATCCTTTCGATCAGTTCGCCGATCAGTATTCGCGAATCCGAGGGACTGACCGCCGACTGCTGGAGACTAGCGGCCCAGGAGCGGAACTCGTCCACTTCGGCTTGGTCGTCCTGACCGTCGAGAAACACTCCGGAGTTCCCGTGTTCGAGGTGCACGACGGGAGCCGCTTTGGGAAATTCGAGCACCACGAAAGATCCTTCGAGCAGTGCGGTGTATCCAGCGCCCACGGGAACCACCTGAACGGTGATGTTGGGAAACTCGGACATCCGAACGAGATGGCGGAGTTGACCCGCCAGCACTTCGGTTCCCCCTACTGGCCGGTGAAGGATGGCCTCGTCGATGAGGGCGGTGAACTGGAGAGAACCGTTGGTGAGAACGCGCTGCCGGCTGAGCCTGAGATGGACGCGGAACTCCCTTTCACTCGGTGGATGACCGTAGGCGGCCATGATCGAGCGAATGTAGTCCTCTGTTTGGAGTAACCCTGGCATCAGAAGGGCGGAGACCGAGGTGGCCGACACCGCGGTGCGCTCGAATTCGATCATCGCCGTCACCTGAGCCGGAAGTCCGGGAACGCCGACCGCGAGCCATCGGGGTTGTTGGGCGTCGCGGGCCATCTGAATCAGCCGATCGCGATTCGACCCCGTCACCCCGAGCACGGTCAGGATGGAGGCGACCTCTTCCGGAGAGGCCAGCCTCTTGCCCGTTTCCGTCTGGCTGATGGTGGGCTGCGACAAGCCGACGGCCTCGCCCACCGCCTTCGCGGTCAACCGTGCCGCGGCACGGAGCTGGCGCAGTTCGGCGCCCAGCGCCCGCGCCTGTGCTCGATAGGGGGTGCTTGCCATGTCGATCACCCTAAAGAGGGGCGCCACCGGCACCAATACGCCCGTTCAGGGAGTTGCTCGTATTGTCAATACGCGAAAGTATTGGCAATACGCTCGTCTCTCGACCTTCGGAGGGGACCGCGGTCGGCCCGTGTCCCGGGCGCGCGGGCAGGGAGCCGACTCCGCGTCCGCCCATGGTGCGTCGAGCCCTGACCGCCCGGGGCCCCGGGGTCGGAGGGACGGGCGACGGGCACGAGCACCGGGGCTCCGGGCGCGTCCCGCGAAGCCGAGACCTCCCAGTGGACGGAGCAGCCAGGAATGACGACCCTCGACCTCTCGCCCGCCCCCGCCCACATCAGGCACCAGTGGTACCACCGCGTCCTCGGCTGGGACCTGGACCGGCAACAGTGCTCGACCGCCCAGGTGGAGCTGGACGAGTACCGGACGGTGGTGATCGTCCGCCTCGCCTCCACCACCCTGGGCACCATCGGCGTCTCCCGCGACACCGCGCGGGCGATCGCGGCGGCGATCAGGTCCCGGGACACCGAGCACTTCGCGGTCCTCCGCCAGCACGGGGACTCGTGCCTGCTCGCGCTCTCCCCAGCCCGGCATGACGACGGGGTGATCGTGCACCTGGTCGGGCAGCGGGCTCCCGACTGGCGGATCGGTTTCGACTCGGCCGCCGCGTCATCCCTCGCCGAACTGCTGACGGCGGGGGCGGAGATCATCCGGGAACGCCTGCCCTGAGGTCACCGGGGCGGATGACGCGGCCCCGCGTCGGTCCGCGCCAGCGGACACGGCCCGCGCTCGACGCGGCCCGGGTCGGCGGAGGCCGACCGGGCCCACGCACCGGCGGGTGCCGCCGGGGAGAACCGGGCGGCACCACCCGTTCCCGCCGTGCCCCTGACCCGCGTGCTCGCGTTCGGGGTGGCCTCCCACGCCCCCCGCATCGCCGGGGCCGGAACGGAGGCGCTCCCCCGGACCGTCCCTCGCCCCAGGGGCGCGCCGACGAACCCACTCCGGCGGACGTGCTCACGGGCGGGGGCGACGCGGTAGCCCCGTCAGTCGGTGGCGGTCGCGCGTTCCCCCGCCGGGTCGCCGACGGCCGCCCGCCCCTCGACGCCGATCGCCGGACCCAGGTAGCGGACCAACATCGCCTTGATCTCGGTGAGGAGTTCCCGGCGCCTCGCCTCGTCCGCGCCGAGGAGCATCGGCATCATGGTGCGCACCGTGCCCACCGTCATCGTCGCCAGCAGCTCGCGCCGCTCCCTGGTGAGCTCGGGGCACCGGTCGCCGAAGAAGCCCGCGATCCGCTCCACCGTGCCCTGCTGGAGCCCCGCGGCGACGGCGGCGAGCTGGTCGGGGAGCGCGGAACCGTAGAACAGGGGCCAGAAGGCGGGCTGGGAGACCTTGAAGGCGAGGACCGCGTCGAGCAGGCCGTCCACCAGTTCGGGCAGCGGACGCCCGGCCGACTCCGGCGTCGTCCTGGCGGCCCAGAACTCCCGGAGGCGTTCGCCGTAGCGCACGGCCAGCTCCTCGACCACCTGGTCCTTGTTCCGGAAGAACTGGTACAGGGTGCCGGGTGAGACCCCGGCCCTGGCGGCGATCGCGTTGGTCGTCGCCTCCGCGTAGCCGACCTCGGAGATGACCTCCTCGGCCGCGTCGAGGATGGCGGCCATCCGCGCCAGCCCCCTGGCCTGCCGGCGCACCCCGCCGGCCTCGGCCCGGCCCGCCGTCCCGGCGCCGCGCTCGGCCCCCGCGTCACCGGCCGGCCGGGCGGCTCGATCCCGTGGCATGTCCCTCCTCGCGCACGACGACTTGCAAACACGAGTGATCGCTTGTAATTTGCGTCCACCCCCACAAATACGAGTCTTGATTCGCATTCGTGGTCTGCTTCCAGCCTAACCGGAGGACCGAAGCCCGTGCCCCACCACGACGGCGGCGGCCGTTCAGCCGAGCCCGCCACCCCACTCCGCACCGAGGCGGCTCCCGACGCGCACCGAGGACCACGCCCGTCCTCCACCACCGGGTTCCAGCGGGGAGGTCGCCGGTGAGCACCGCGCTCGACACCCCCGCTCCCCGCCGTCACCCGACGAATCCCGCACCTGGCCCGCTCCACCGGTTGGGACGGTGGCTCGCCCACCACCGGCGCCGGGTGCTGTGGGCGAGCCTCGCGTTGACCGTGCTCAGCGGCGTGCTCGGCGCCACCGCCGTCGGGTCCTTCGCCCTGTCGAGGTTCGAGGCCCCCGGCTCGGAGTCCGACCAGGCCGGCCGGGTGCTGGCCGAGCGCTTCGACACCGGCAGCCCCGACCTCATCCTGCTGGTCACCCCCGAGTCCGGGGACGTCTCCACCGCCGAGATGCGGGAGTACGGCCTGGACCTGACCGGCGAACTCGCCGACCACGACGGCGTCGCCGAGGCCTACTCCTACTGGACCCGAGGCGGGGCGAACACCCTGGCCAGCCGCGACGGGCGGCACGCGCTCGTGGTCGCCCGGATCCCCGGCGACGCCGATCACGTGCGTTCCACCGTGCTCCCCGGGCTCACCGAACGCTTCGACCGTGACGACGACCTGGCCTCCGTCCGCATCGGCGGCGGGGAACAGGTGTTCCGCGACGCGGGCGCCGAGGCCAGGTCGGACTTCGTCCGCGCCGAACTCATCATCTTCCCGCTCGTCTTCGTGCTGCTCGTACTGGTGCTGCGCAGCGCGCTGGTGGCGCTGCTGCCCCTGGCCGTCGGGGTGCTGGCCATGCTGGTGGCCCTGTCGCTCCTACGGATTCCGCTGCTGTTCAGCGAGGTCTCCACCTTCGCCCTGAACCTGACCCTCGCGATGGGGCTCGGCCTGGGCGTCGACTACGGGCTGATCGTGATCCACCGCTTCCGCGAGGAGCTGAGCGCCGGGGCCTCCGTCTCCGAGGCGACGGCGCGGACGCTGGACACGGCGGGCCGGACGGTCGTGTTCAGCGGGGTGACCGTCGCGGCCTCGCTGGTGGTCCTGCTGGTCCTGCCCTTCGACTTCCTCCGGTCCTTCGCCTACGCGGGCGTCGCGATCGTCGCCGGCGGGCTGGTCGGCGCCCTCGTCGTGCTGCCGGCGGTGCTCGCCTCCCTCGGGCACCGGGTCGCCGGACGGGCGAGGACGGCACCGGCCCCGGTCGGCCCCGAGGCCGCCCTGCCCGGAACCGCCGGCCGCTGGTACCGGGCGGCGACCGCGGTCATGCGGCGACCGGTGCTCTTCGGCGGCGTGGCCGTCGTCGCGCTCCTCGCCCTGGGCGCCCCCGCGCTCGGCCTCCGGTTCGGCCTCCCCGACGATCGGATCCTGCCCCCGGAGACCGGGAGCCGGCAGGTCCAGGAGGTGGTGCGCTCGGAGTTCGCCGCCGAGGAGGTCGACGCGCTCCAGGTCGTGCTGCCCGACGCCGGCCCGCTGGCCGCCGGGGGACCGGAACTCGCCGACTACGCGGCGCGCCTGTCCGAGGTGCCCGGGGTGGCCAGGGTCGATTCCCTCGCCGGCTCCCACGAGGACGGCCAGTTGGTGGCCACCGACCAGGCCGAGCCGGAACGCTTCGCCGGCGAGGACGCCACCTGGCTGTCGGCGGTACCCGACCTGGAGGGGCTGGAGGAGGACGCGACCGGGCTGGTCGAGCGGGTTCGCGACGTGCCCGCCCCCTCGGAGGTGCTGGTCGGCGGCTACCCGGCCGAACTCGCCGACTACCGGTCCACCGTGGTCGAGCGGCTTCCGCTCGTGCTCGCGCTGATCCTGCTGGTCACCTTCGCGATCCTGTTCCTGATGACCGGCAGCCTGCTGCTCCCGGTGAAGGCGACGGTGCTGAACCTGCTGAGCCTGTCGGTGATGTTCGGTGCCCTGGTGTGGGTGTTCCAGGAGGGCAACCTGGCCGGGGCGCTCGGGTTCACCGCCACCGGTTCGCTGGAACCGAGCATCCCGATCCTGATGTTCTGCGTGGCCTACGGGCTGTCGATGGACTACGAGGTGTTCATGCTGTCCCGGATCAAGGAGGAGTACGACCGCACCGGGGACAACGACGCGGCCGTTGCGGTGGGCATGCAGCGCAGCGCCCCGCTGATCACCGCCGCCGGGTTGATCCTCGCCGCGTCCTTCGCCGCCTACGCCTCGGCCGGCGTGATGTACATCCAGATGCTGGGGGTGGGGGTCGCCGTCGCGATCCTGGTGGACACCACCCTGATCCGGGCGGTGCTGGTCCCGGCGTTCATGCGACTGGCGGGCCGGGCCAACTGGTGGGCGCCCGCGCCGCTGCGGCGGCTGCACGACCGGATCGGGCTGCGCGAGTCGGTCTGATCCGGCAGCAGGTGCCGGGGGTCGGTCGTCACGGCCGACCGGCCCCCGAGCCGCTCAGCTGGCTTCCGCGCCCGCCTCCGGGCTCACCAACGATCGCCGCAGCCGACCGCTGGCCGAGTCCATGTGCGCCCGCATCGCCGCGCCGGCCGCCTCCGGGTCGCGGGACCGGATGGCCTCGAAGACGGCGGTGTGCTCGGCGAGGGTGGTGGCGGTGGTGCCGTCGGCCCGCACCGCGCGGGCCACCCACACCTGGAGCAGGGACCGCACGCTGTGCAGGATGTCGCTGAGGACGGAGTTCCTGGCGATCTCGGCGGTCTCGAGGTGGAAGGCCACGTCGGCCTCGACGAAGGTGGGCACGTCGTCGACGGCCTCCTCCATCCGCCGCAGGTGCTTCTCCAGGCGGTCGATGTCCTCGTCCAACGCCCTGGTGGCGGCCAGCTGGGCGGTGATGACCTCCAGGAACTGGCGCACCTCCACCAGGTCGTGGGTCCGGGGCTGACCGAGCATCAACCCCCAGTTGATGGTCTGGGGCAACAGGTCGGAGGTCGTCTGCCGCACGTAGGAACCGGACCCCGGCTTGATCTCGATGATCCCGAGGATGTCCAGCGCGGAGAGGGCACCGCGCACGGTGGACCGCCCGACGTCGAGGGCCTCGGCCAACACCCGCTCGGAGGGCAACCGGGTTCCGGGCGCGAGGCGGCCTTCGGCGAGCTGGTCCAGCAGCCGCTTCGCGACCTCGCTGACGGTGGACTCGCGGGCCACCGGCCGCAGCAGCTCCTCGAACCGTGGCTGCGTCGTCTCGGGCGTCATGGCCGGCCCCGTCCTGACCGGGCGGGTCGGCGGGGGAGCAGCGTGGTGGTGACGGCGTCGATCACACCACTCACGTCCTTCCTGAATCGGTCGCGGAGCGGATCGCTCCGAGGTCGGTGGCGAGTGCCTTCTGGTAGATCCACAGGTCACCGCCGTAGGCGAGCAGCCGGAAACCGCGCTCGACGAGGTCGGTGGCCTGGGGAACGCTGGTGGGCATGAAACCGGCGAGCTTGCCGTGGTCGGCGGCGGCCGAGGCGACCCGGTCGAGGGCCGCCAGGTAGTCGGGGTGGTCGAACCGCCCGGGGATCCCCATCGAGTTCGTCAGGTCGAAGTGACCCACCCACAGCACGTCCAGGCCGTCGACGGCGGCGATCCGCTCGACCTCCTCCAACCCGGCCACGGTCTCGATCTGCGCGATCACGACGGTGTCGTCGTTCGCCCTGGCGATCGTGTCGAGGAAGTCGCCGGCGACGTAGTCGTCGTGCGCGATGCCGAAGGCCGCGCCCCGCACACCGCGCGGCGGGTAGGCCGACCAGGCCACCAGGCGGCGCGCCGCCTCCTCGGACTCCACCATCGGCGCCATCACCCCCCGCGCGCCGAGGTCGAGCGCGCGGCTCACCGCGCTGCGGTCCTCGGCGGAGGGCACCCGGACCCAGGCGGGGATCCCGGCCGGGCGGGTCGTGGCCAGCAGGCGGCCGATGGTCTCCCAGCCCCAGCCGGTGTGCTCGGCGTCGAAGACGACGAACTCCGCGCCCGCGCCAGCGGCGAGGCGACCGATGCCGTTGGAGTCGAACTCGAAGACGAAGGTGCCCAGGGCCACCTGCCCGGCCCGCGCCCTGTCGATCACGTCGAGGGTCATGAGCGGGCCACCTTAGCTCCGTCGTTGGGCTGGTCAGCGGGTCGTGCCGTGCGGCGCGGCCCAGCAAACCACCGCTCGCCCCGGAAGGGCAACCAACCAGTTGACCGGTCGCCGCCGGGAACCGGCGAAAGTGACGTGACTCACCGTCACGGCCTACTAAACCGATCCGGTGAAAATTCAAGGTGGTCAACCGGTGACCAATTTCCGAAGAAGGGCTAACGTGTGCTCAGCCGTTCCGCGCTGCTGCGTCTAGCCCGGATGGGGGATCAGCAGCGGGCAGAGTTCACCGCCGAACGTGGGAGTTCGGTGAATCCGAGGAGTCAGCGTGGACACCGCCTCAACCGCGTCCGTCGAGCGCTCGGCGATCCGCAAGGTCGCCGTCCGGCTCGTGCCGTTCGTCGCCCTGATGTTCTTCATCAACTACCTGGACCGGACGGCGATCTCCTTCGCCGGGCCCAACGGGATGAACGACGACCTGGCCCTGACAGCGGCCCAGTTCGGCTTCGCCTCCGGCGTCTTCTTCATCGGCTACATCGTGTTGGAGGTCCCGAGCAACATCGCCCTGCACAAGGTGGGGGCACGGCGCTGGCTCGCCCGCATCATGGTCAGCTGGGGCGCCGTCGCGTTGCTGTTCACCTGGGTGCAGAACGCCGAGCAGCTCTACGTGCTGCGCTTCCTGCTCGGTGTCGCCGAGGCCGGCTTCTTCCCCGGCGCGATCCTCTTCCTGAGCCTCTGGGTGCCCACCAAGCACCGCAGCAAGATCCTCGCCCTGTTCTACCTGGCCCAGCCGTTGACGACCGTGGTCGGCGCCCCGCTGGCCGGCGCGCTCATCGATCAGCACGGGGTGTTCTTCGGCCTGGAGGGCTGGCGCTTCATGTTCCTCTGCGTCGCGCTGCCCGCCGTCATCGTCGGGATGATCACCTGGTTCTACCTTCCCGACCGGCCGGCCGACGCGAAGTGGCTGACCAAGGAGGAGCAGACGTGGCTGACCACCGCCCTCGAGAAGGAGGCGAAGGCCAAGACCGCCGGCGGTGACGGCCACGGCCACAGCATGAAGGCGGCGTTCACCAACGGCCGGGTCTGGGTGCTGGCCGTCATCTACTTCGGCTTCATCTACGGCCTCTACGCCCTGGCGTTCTTCCTCCCCACCATCATCAGCGGCTTCGAGGAGCAGTTCGGCACCACCTTCGACGTCTTCCAGCGGGGCCTGATCACCGCGATCCCCTACCTGCCGGCGGCCGTCGTCCTCTACCTGTGGTCGCGGGACGCCACCAGGAGGGGCGTCCAGACCTGGCACATCGCGGTCCCCGCCGTCGTCGGCGGTCTGAGCATCCCGCTGGCGTTGTTCATGAACTCCCCGGCCGCCACGGTCGCGGTCATCACGGTCACCGCCTGCGCGATCTTCGCCGCGCTGCCGAACTTCTGGACCGTGCCCTCCCGGTTCCTGACCGGGGCGGCGGCCGCCGCCGGGATCGCCCTGATCAACACCCTGGGCAACATCGCGGGCTTCGCCGCCAGCTACGTGACCGGTTTCCTCAACGACCTCACCGGCTCGTACGTGGTCCCCATGTTCGTGGTCGGCGGTCTGATGGTGCTCTCCGGTGTGCTGATGGTGGCCCTGAGCAGGCGGAACGCCGTGGACCCCGTGGTCGACGACACCGGGGACGACGACACCGGGGACGACACCTCCCCCACCCCGGCCCACACCGGCGAACGCTGACCGAAACCGGCGGGCGGGCGCCCCCCGCCCGCCCCTCGCCCCCGCGGTCCGGAGGCCGCCAGCAGATGACTCGACTGTTCAACAACCCGTCAGACTTCGCCGAGGAGTCCCTGGAGGGCTTCGTGGCCGCACACCGCCGCTGGGTGCGTCCCGTCCCCGGCGGCGTCATCCGCAGCACCCCCCGCGTCCCCGGGAACGTGGCGGTCGTCGTCGGCGGCGGCTCCGGCCACTACCCGGCCTTCGCCGGGCTGGTGGGGCAGGGCATGGCGCACGGCGCCGCCGTGGGCAACGTCTTCGCCTCCCCCTCCGCCCAGCAGGTGCACGCGGTGGCCAGGGCCGCCGACAGCGGAGGCGGCGTGCTGCTGTCCTTCGGCAACTACGCCGGGGACGTCCTGCACTTCGGCCAGGCCAGGCAACGGCTGCTCGACGAGGGCGTGGCCTGCGAGGCGGTGCCGGTCACCGACGACGTCTCCAGCGCCCCGGCCGAGGACCGGGACCGCCGCCGGGGCGTGGCCGGCGACCTCGCCGTGTTCAAGATCGCTTCGGCCGCCGCCGACGCCGGTCTCCCCTTGGCCGAGGTGGCCCGGCTGGCCCGGCTGGCCAACGACCGAACCCGGTCCTTCGGCGTGGCCTTCGACGGCTGCACCCTGCCCGGCTCCGCCGAACCGCTGTTCACGGTCCCCGCCGGTCGGATGGCCGTCGGGCTGGGAATCCACGGCGAGCCCGGCATCGGCGAGCAGCCGATGCCGACCGCCGACGAACTCGCCGACCTGTTCGTCTCCACCCTGCTCGCCGAACTCCCACCGGGCGTCGACACCCCAGAGGGACAGCGCGTCGGCGTCATCCTCTCCGGCCTCGGCTCGGTGAAGTACGAGGAACTGTTCGTGGTCTACCGGCGGGTCGCCCAGCTGCTCGACCAGGCCGGCCTGGAGGTCGTCGACCCGGAGGTCGGCGAGCTGGTCACCAGCTTCGACATGGCCGGGGCCTCCCTCACCCTGTTCTGGTTGACCGACGAGCTGGAACCGCTGTGGACGGCACCGGCCGACAGCCCCGCCTACCGCAAGGGCTCGGTCACCAGGGTCGAGGGCGAGGACGACGACGAGATCCCCGACCTGGCCCAGGACACCGTCCCGCCCGCCAGCGAGGAGTCCCGAGCCGCCGCCCGCACCGCCCTGGCCGCCCTGACCGCCGTGCGCGACACCGTCGAGGAACACGCCGAGGAGCTGGGCCGGATCGACGCGGTGGCCGGCGACGGCGACCACGGCATCGGCATGCGACGGGGAGCGGCCGGTGGCCTGCGTGCGGCGGAGGAGGCCCTCGCCGCGGACGCCGGGGCCGGGACGCTGCTGGCCAGGGCGGCGGACGCCTGGGCTGACGAGGCCGGCGGCACCTCCGGCGCCCTCTGGGGCGTGGCCCTGCGGTCACTGGCCGGGGTGGTGGGCGACGAGCAGCGGCCCTCCGCCCAGGCCATCAGCGCCGGGGTCCGGGCCGCGGCGGAGGACGTCATGCGCCTCGGCGGGGCGGTCGTCGGTGACAAGACGATGGTCGACGTGCTCGTGCCCTTCGCCGAGACCCTGTCCACCCAGGTCGAGGCCGGGGAGGCCCTCGGCACCGCGTGGGAGGCCGCCGCCGAGGCGGCCCGGCGGGCGGCCGAGGCC
>NZ_AGVX02000356.1 GCF_000239155.1 Actinoalloteichus spitiensis RMV-1378 | reverse complement strand
CGGGTTCGGCTGCCCGCCCTCGCCCGGGCCAGCCTGTTCCTCGGAGTCGCCGCCGAGGAAGAAGACCAGCGCGCCCACGGCGGCGGCGAGGACCACGACCGCCGCGACGATGCCGATGATCCGCCCCTTGCCGGACTCCTTCGGCTCGGCGGAGAAGTCGGGTTCGACCCCGCCCTGGGTCCACACCGAGGGGGAGCCGAAGTCGGGCGGCAGGTCGCCACTGGCCCAGGGCGGAGTCGGCTGCTGCCCCGCCCACTGGGGTGGCGGCATCCCGGGGGGCCCCTGGTGGCCCCGGACGATCTGCGTCTGGTCCGGGTTGTGGGCGCCCGCCGGGTTGCGCACCACCTGGGTGCTGTCCGGCGAGCCGCCGGGTGCGCCGCCGCCGGGCACGACCTGGGTGCTGTCCGGGTCGGAGGCCGGGGCCAACTGACCCGGTCGGAACACCTGGGTGCTCTCGTTGCCGTTGTCGCCGCCCGTCCCGCCACCGTTCTGGGGAGCCGGCGTCGGCTGCTGCCCGGAACGCACCACCTGGGTGTGCTCGCCGCCAGTGTTGTTGTCGCCCCACCGGAACGGCGGTGGGAACGGGTTGCCGTCGCCGCCCTGGGCCGCCGGCTGGCCCTGACCCGGTGTGTTCGGCGCGGAAGCGCCGTGCTGCGCCTGGCCGCCGGCGCCCTTCAAGAGGTTGTCGCGGCGGGCCCGGTACTCGTCAGCGGAGATGTGGCCAGCGGCGAGTGCCGTGTCCAGTTGTTGCAGATCCTCTTGCAAGGACATCCGCCGTGCCTCCCCTGTGCCTGCTTTCCGTCCGCCTGTTCGCCGGGTCCGGAGGCACCTCGGGGCGCGTCCGGGTGTCCCGCGAACCAGGTACAGCACGCGGTGGGCGGGGATCGGCCGTGCCCGCCAACAGCGTGAACGTCGTCGTGATCGAACCCAGATCGAGAACCATTGCAGAGTAGTGCACGGGGTACCCCCGCCGACCACTCTTCACCAGCTTGGCATGTGTCCCCGCTGCCCTAGCCCCCGGGAGTCCCGCCGGCCCCGGCCCCGTCGACGTCGGCCTCGGCTCCGGCCACCACCTCGTACAGGGCCCCGTCGCGGGCGACGAGCACCCTCCCCTCCAACAGGCCGGCGGCGGCCACGGCCTGGAAGCCAGCGCCGGGTTCGGACGTGGGCAGGTTGTCCACCAGGTCCGGGCGGTTGAGTCCCGTCATCCCGCCGCCGATGACGGTGCCCGAGGTGTCCACGACGAGGACGCAGTCGGCGCGGGCGCCCTCCACCAGTGCCCACCCGGAGATCTCCGCGTCTCCCTCGACGCGTCCGGTCTCCAGGTATCCGGCGGTCTCGGTGTCGTCGTCGGGGTGGGCCAGTTCCCGGACCGACGCCAGGTCGACACGGTCACCCAGCTCCGGTCCGCCGCAGCCCAGGGTGAACCCGTCGTGGAACGGGTAGGCCCCCGTCGCGGCGAACGCGGGGACGTCGTCGGGGTTCATCTTGAGGCCGGCCAGGGTCTCGTGCGCACCCACCTGGGCCGCCACGGCGAGCAGCGGAACGGCGCGCAGCTCGTTGCGGACCTTCTGGCCCTGGGTGCTGCCCGCGACGAAGGCGACGACGCCGAGCGCGGTGGTGACGGCGACGGCCCTGGCCACGGGGACGCGCGGGCGGAGGAGGACGAACAGGGTGACCAGGGCGATCCAGGTCAGGGCCGGGATGATCGCGTAGCGGGCGGACTGGCCGATGTCGACACCGAGGCTCACGCGACTGCTGCCGACCATCGCGGCGACCAGCGTGGCGTGCAGGGCCAGGCCGACCCAGCCGGCGGACTCCGCCGGCCCCCGACCGGACGCGGCGGACGTGAGCCCGTCGCCGCTCGGGTCGGGTGGGGGCGCCAGCCGGGCGCGGACCACGGCGGTCACGGAGACGGCGACCCCGAGCAGGGCGGCGAGACCGGCCAGGGTGGCCAGGTCCACCGACTGGATCGCGAAGATCTGCCCCATCGTCGCGCTGATCAGCATCAGGTACACGTCGACGGCGGGGGCGTCGGCCGGGGGCACCGAGGAACCACCGGGCATGGTGAGGAACGCCACGACCACTCCGCCCAACAGCACCAGCGGCGTCCAGATCCGCCAGGCCGCGTCCCGCCGCAGCCACGCCACCAGCGCGATGGCCAGCCACACGGGGAACGCCGCGCCGTGGCCGAGGGAACCGAGCAGCGCCAGCAGGACCGCGGCGACGGTGCGGCCCCGGTGCGCCGCGGCCAGGGCGACGACGGCCGGGGCGAAACCCGCCAGCCAGTGGGCCCCGCTCATGGACATCGCGTAGAACTCGAGGATCGCGGGGGAGAAGAGCAGCAGGGAGAACGTGGCCACCAACGCGGCGCGCAGGGGCGGGGAGAGGCGGCGCGGCAGCATCGTCCACAGGGCGGCCACCATCGCCGAGGACGCGACGACGTTCACCACCCCCACCAGGTGGTTGGAACCCCCGAACAGGACCGCGTCCACGTAGAACAGCAGACCGGTCACCACGATCGGGTGCTGGTTGTACAGCTCGAACAGGCCGGCGGGGGCCAACGCCCCGGTGTCGTCGATGACCTTCGACAGGATGGTCCAGTAGTCCCCGTAGTGCATGGGCGGGGCGCGGAACACCTCGACGAGGGTGAACAGGACGGGCAGGGCGGCCAGGGCCAGCAACGCGGTCACGGCGGCGCGCGGGGCCGGGCCCCTGCCCGCCTCCCGTGTCGCCGGTCGCGTCGGCTCCTCGAACGTGGTGCCGTGCGCGGCGGTGTCGTTGGCGGGGCTGGGGGAACGTGCGGGCATCGTCGCCTTTCCGGGGGCCGGCTCGCGGTCTCAGCGCGGACAGCCGGGATG
>NZ_AGVX02000357.1 GCF_000239155.1 Actinoalloteichus spitiensis RMV-1378 | reverse complement strand
GGGCGGACGCGCACCCACCTGTTCCAGGCAGCCGTGCCCGCCGCGCGGTCCGTCCGGATCACCGTCGTCGGCCGACGCGCGTTCGGGGTGGCGGTGGACCACGAACCCGGCTTCGGTGGGCGGCACGACTGGCACCGACCAGCCCACCACCTCCCGTACCGACCGGTCACGGTCCCCGGCGACGTCGCCGCCGCCGTCGTGGAGATGGTCGACACCCTGGGTCTGACCTGCGCGGCCAGTGACTGGGCTGTGACGCCCGGCGGGCAGTGGTACTTCCTCGAACTCGACCCCACCTGGTCCGCGTCCTGGACGCTCGCCGACCAGGTCAGCCCCCTGGTCAGCGCGCTGGCGGACGCCCTGACCGACGAGTACGCCCCGGCCGGTGCGGGGCGGTGAGGGGCTGCCACGGGGACCTCGGGCCCATTTCCCCGCTCCCCGGACCACCGGGCGCACGCCGAACACCCCACGGCGTGGGTCCACACCACGAGCTGGTGCGGCTGCCGGCCGCGGGGAACACCCGGAACCGCGCGATGCCTCGACCGGTCGCGGGCGGCTGAGACACCCAGGACCAGGACGGGACACCGCCGCGGCTGGCCTGCCGGACGCGGGACCGGGGAGGGAACCGGTGCGGGCGCGCACGCCGCCGGGCCTCGGGCCGCTCACGGCGGCCGCTCGCGTGAGCCCCGTGCGAGGTGCTCGTCACCGCCCCACCCCGGCCGGTGGCGGGTCCGGCGGCGCCGCTACGATCGGCCGCCCACAGGCACATCCGGCGCCACCCGGGGAGAGGCACGATGGGCAGCGCTCGCATTCCGGTGGTGATCCTCGCCGGACACCTCGGAGCGGGGAAGACCACCCTGCTCAACCACCTGCTGGGCAACGCCGACGGGCTCCGGATCGGCGTGGTCGTCAACGACTTCGGCAGCGTCAACATCGACGCCATGAGCGTGGCCGGGCACGTGGACTCCACAGTGTCGCTCTCCAACGGCTGTCTCTGCTGCGCGGTCGACGCCAGCGGTCTCGACGACCTCCTCGGCCGGCTCGCCCGCCCATCGAGGCGACTGGACGTCATCGTCGTCGAGGCGAGCGGGCTCGCCGAACCGCGCGACCTGATCAGGCTCCTCCTGGCCAGCGACAACGACGCGATCACCTACGGCGGCCTGGTGGAGGTCGTCGACGCCGTCGAGTTCGAGCGGACCCGCGAGCGGCACCCCGAGGTGGACGCCCAGCTCAGAGTGGCCGACCTGGTGGTCCTCAACAAGGTCGACCGGCTGGCGGCTGACGACCGGCACCGGCTGACCGCCGTTCTCCGGGACATCGTCGAGGAGGTGCCCGTGGTGGCCACCACTCGCGGTCGGCTCGACCCCGGCCTCCTGTTCGACCGCCGCCTCCCCGCCCAGTCCGACTCGGTGCCGCGGCAACTGTCCTTCGACGAACTCCTGGCCGCGACCAGGCACGACCACGACCACCTCCACGAGCACTACGAGGCCGTGGACTTCGTGACCGACCAGGCCCTGCACCCCCGTCGGTTGATGGACTTCCTGGACGCACGCCCCACCGGGCTCTACCGCATCAAGGGATTCGTCCACTTCGGCGTCCCCGGCCACCGGGAGCGGTACACCGTGCACGCGGTGGGCAGCTTCCTCCGGTTCGAACCCACCCGGTGGCGCCGAGGTGAGGGCAGGACCAGCACCCTGGTCCTGATTGGCAATGGCGTGGACCCGGAGGACATCCGAGCGCGCCTGCGGGCCTGCGAGGAGCCCGCCCCGCACGCGCTCCCCCCGGAGAGCATGCTCTGCGTGCTGCGCCACACCCAGCACTGAGGCCGGCCCGCCGGTTCGACGGTGTTCGGCACGCCGCTGTCGAACACGACGTTGACGGGAACGCGGAAACGCGGACCGACGTGGCGAGCAGGCCACCGGAATGCGACGGACGGGGGATTTTCGGAATACCCGTCCAGGGGTATCCCGGTGCTGGTCGACGGGCCGTCGAACTCCGCCTCCGACGGGTATTCGAGAGCCAGGTGAATTCGATCGCCGGCGCTGGGAAACGGTGGCGTCCGGATTTCGGGAGAATGGTTGACATTTCGTTTCCGTGTGTGTGAACCTTTCCCGACGCTGAATCGTCCCCGTTTGTTTCCTTGTTCTTGGCTCCGCTGTTCCGCCGCCGTCGCCGGGCCAGCGCGTCCCCACGCGCACTCCGGTGCCGCCGCGCGTGCGCGGGGCCGGTGTCCCCGGAAGGACAGCACATGCGAAGACACCTGGCGGGTGCGTTGGTGGTCGGGATGGTGGCCAGCACCCTGGTGGTGCCCTCCGGCACCGACACGGCACCCCGGGCCGAGGCGACGCCCCGGGCGTCCTACTCGTGGCGCAACGTCGAGATCGGTGGGGGCGGCTTCGTCCCCGGCATCATCTTCAACCAGACCGAGCCCGACCTGATCTACGCGCGCACCGACATCGGCGGTGCCTACCGGTGGAACGAGTCCACCCAGCGCTGGACGCCCCTGCTGGACTGGGTGGGGTGGGACGACTGGGGCTGGACGGGCGTGGCGAGCCTGGCCACCGATCCCGTCGACCCGGACCGCGTCTACCTCGCCGCCGGGACTTACACCAACGACTGGGACCCCAACAACGGTGCCATCCTCCGCTCGGCCGACCGGGGCGAGAGCTGGCAGGTCACCGAACTGCCCTTCAAACTCGGTGGGAACATGCCGGGGCGGGGGATGGGCGAACGCCTGGCGATCGACCCGAACGACAACCGGGTCCTGTACCTGGGGACGCCCAGCGGGAACGGGTTGTGGCGCAGTACCGACCAGGGCGTCAGCTGGTCGAAGGTCGCCAGTTTCCCGAACGCGGGCGACTACGCGCAGGACCCGGATGACCCGAGCGGGTACCTCAGCGACAACCAGGGCGTCGTCTGGGTGACCTTCGACGAGGGCACCGGCACCCCGGGGAGCCGCACCCAGCACATCTACGTCGGCGTCGCGGACAAGAACAACAACGTCTACCGCTCGACCGACGGCGGTACGACCTGGCAGCGACTACCGGGACAGCCCACCGGGTTCCTGCCCCACAAGGGAGTGCTCGACAGCGAGCACGGCTACCTCTACCTCGCGACCTCCGACACCGGAGGGCCCTACGACGGTGCGGCTGGCGACGTCTGGAAGTTCGACACCACGAGCGGGCACTGGACCCGGATCAGCCCGGTGCCCTCCGACTCCGACGACAACTACTTCGGCTACAGCGGGTTGACCATCGACCGGCGCAACCCGGAGACGCTCATGGTCACCGCCTACAGCTCGTGGTGGCCCGACACCCAGATCTGGCGGACCACCGATGGGGGAGGCACCTGGAGCCCGATCTGGGAGTGGGCCGACTACCCCACCCGCACCCCGCGCTACTCCCTGGACACCTCCTCCGCGCCCTGGTTGTCCTTCGGCCAGGACAACCCGGTACCGCCGGAGGTCTCCCCGAAGCTGGGCTGGATGACCGAGGCGCTGGAGATCGACCCGTTCGACTCGGACCGCATGATGTACGGGACCGGGGCCACCATCTACGGCACGGACAACCTGACGGCGTGGGACGTCGGGGGCCGTGTCGGTATCCGCCCGATGGTCTTCGGGCTGGAGGAGACGGCCGTCCTCGACCTCATCAGCCCCCCTGGTGGAGCTCCCCTGCTCAGTGGGATGCTCGACATCGGCGGTTTCCGGCACACCGATCTGGACCAGGTCCCCGCCATGATGCACACCACCCCCTTCATGAGCGCGGTACGCAGCCTGGACTTCGCCGAGCTCAACCCCTCCGTCGTCGTCAGGGTGGGCGACGTCGAGGACTCGGCGTCCTCCCACATCGGGATCTCCACCAACAACGGGCAGACCTGGTGGCAGGGCCAGCGACCGGCCGGCGTCACCGGCGGCGGCACGGTGGCGGTGGCCGCGAACGCCAGCAGCATCGTGTGGAGCCCGGAGGGAACGGGCGTGCACGTGTCGACCAGCTACGGCGGCAGCTGGCAACCAGCGGCGGGTATCCCCGCCGGGGCCACCGTGGAGGCGGACCGGGTCGACCCCGCCGTCTTCTACGGCTTCAGCGACGGCACCTTCTACGTCAGCGTCGACGGGGGAGCGAGCTTCACCGCCACCAGCGCCAGCGGACTGCCCACCAGCGGTGACGTCCGGTTCAAGGCCGTGCCGGGGCACGCGGGTGAGGTGTGGCTCGCCGGGGGAGCACCGGGCCACTACGGCCTGTGGCGTTCCACGGACCGGGGCGCCAGCTTCAGCCGGGTCGCCGGCGTCGAGGAGGCCGACAACATCGGGTTCGGCCGCGCCGCGCCGGGGGAGACGTACCCAGCGCTCTACTCCAGCGCGAAGGTGAACGGCGTACGGGGCATCTACCGGTCCGACGACGCGGGAGCGACCTGGCTCCGGATCAACGACGACGACCACCAGTGGGCGTGGACGGGGGCGGCGATCACCGGGGACCCCCGTGTCCACGGTCGCGTCTACATCGCCACCAACGGTCGGGGCATCATCTACGGGGATCCCACCGGCTGAGCCGCACCGGGTCGGACTGTCCCGCCGGCGGCCACCCGCGAGGGGACGGACCGGCTACCCAGGATCACGCGGACCGGGTCCCCGCACCCGCGGCGGACCCAGGTCCGGGCGGCGTCCCCTGCCCTCGTCGGCGGCTGACGCTCGGTGGCATGAGCGAGTCCGGAGCTTCAGCCGCCCGGTAGGGGTGTCCCACGGTGACGGCGGGAACGCGGACCACCCGCCACCCGGCGTCCCCTCAGGACGTGGACGGCGCTGACGGCAGTGGTCCGTCAGGCAGCACCGGCGGCCCCGGGGTGGTGCCGGGTCACCGCGCCCGGACGTCGATGCCGGCCGCCGCGTAGCGTTCCCGGGTGCGGCGGGTCGCCCCGACCAGCACCACCCGTGCCGCCAGGCGAGCGGTGGGCAGGTCGGTGTACGAGTCGGTGGTGAACACGGCCTCGTCGAGCGGAACCCCGCACTCCCGCAGGGCCTCGGCCTTGCGGGCGCCGACACGGTGGTCCGCGACCCGCTGCCCGGTGGGTCCCCCGGTGAGCCGTGAGGCGGAGAGCAGGTCGAACGGGATGTCGGCGGCCCGCAGCAACGCGGTCGCCAGGCGGTGTTCGCTGGCGGTGGCCACCACGACCCGGGTTCCCGCTCCGTGCTCGCGCCTGATGCGGTCGACCACCTCCGCGCGGAGCCACGCCGGGTCGCCCCCGATGCGCGCGCCCACCTCGTCCGCGAGCTGCTGGTATTCGGGAGTGGACAGCCCGCTGAGCGCGACCTCCGTGACCCGGCGCGCGGCGCGGCTCCGACGCTGCGCGTCGCCCGGGTGGAGCGTCAGGCGCAGCAGGGACGGAAACGCCCTGATCAGTCGGGGTGGTGACGCACGTAGGCGGTCGACGAGCAGCGCGGTGAAGGAGTCCCGCCGGGTGACGACGCCGTCGAGGTCGTAGACGGCCACCTGGTCGCGAGCGGGTGGTGGGGGAGACATCGACCATCCTTCGGTAATCACGTGATTCCTCATCGTACGCCGCGGCCCACCCCGGAAGGAATCGGTTGATAACCTCCGTGGCGTGCCCGCACCCACGCCGCGTCGGCTCCCGGCGGCCCGGCGCCGCGAACTGGTCATCACCGCGGCCCAGGAGGCCTTCGCGAACCACGGTTACGAGGGCACGAGCACCGACACCGTCGCTCGCCTCGCCGGGGTGAGCCAGGGGTACATCGTTCGCCTGTTCGGGACGAAGAAGGCGTTGTTCCAGCACGTCGTCGCCGCCAGCCTCGACCACGTCCGCGCCGCGCTCCGGCCCACCCCCGATTCCGGGCCGACCGCGAACCCGGCATCGGCGCGCACCCGTCAGGTCCTCGGTCGGGCCTACCTCCGGGCCATCGCGGAGAAACCGGCCGCATTGCTCGTCCTCCTCCGGCTGATCTCCTCCGGAACCGACCCAGACCTCGCGCGCCTCGCGCGGGAGACGCTGTCGAGCCTGCACCGGTCGCTCCGCGACGACGCGGGTCTCGGCCCTGGCGACGCTGCCCGGTTCCTGGCCAACGGACTGCTCACCAGCGCGCTCGCCGCGACCGCGACCCGCCCCGAGGATGACGACCCGGATCTGCGCGAGCTCCTCGAGCACACGGTGGAGGACAACGTGGACGCCTACTCGCGGCTGCTCGCCCGAACACCGTCCACCACCACGGCCGCGCGGCGAGGGCCAACACGACCACCGGCCCCGCGCTGACCAGCTGGAAGCCCGCGGCGCGCGAGACGGCCGTTCGCCGCGGAACGCGGGCTCCGCCCCGGGACCCGCCACCTCCCGGGCCGTTCCGCCCTCCCACCG
>NZ_AGVX02000358.1 GCF_000239155.1 Actinoalloteichus spitiensis RMV-1378 | reverse complement strand
GGCATCCACACCCAGTTGATCCGGATGTCGCTCACCAGGCCACCGCCGGGTCCGCTGGTCAGGGCGGCCCTGGCCTGGTCCTCGATGACGTCGGTGAGCGGGCAGGCCGCCGAGGTCAACGTCATGTCGAGGGTGGCGACGTTGTCCTCCCCCACCTGCACGCCGTAGAGCAGGCCGAGGTCGACCACGTTGATGCCGAGCTCCGGGTCGACCACGTCACGCATGGCCTCCTCGAGGTCCTCGACCGAGGGCAGGTCGGCGCGGGGGGCTGGCGGCTCGGGCAGCGAGGCCGCGCTCCGGTCCTCGGTGGACGCGCCGCTCCCCACCGCCTGCTCAGCCTGGGCGTCGCTCATCGTGTCTCCTCCTTGCCGGTCGAACGGGACACCGCGTCCTTGAAGGCCATCCACCCGAGAAGGGCGCACTTGACCCGCGCCGGGTACTTCGCCACCCCGGCGAACGCGATGCCGTCCCCCAGTACGTCCTCGTCAGGTTCCACCTGCCCACGTCCCTGCATCAACTCGACGAACGCTGCGTGCACGTCGAACGCCTCCTGGACGGTGCGGCCGATGACCAGGTCGGTGAGCACGGAGGTCGCCGCCTGGCTGATCGAACAGCCCTGCCCGTCGTAGGAGACGTCGACGACCGTCGCCGACGGATCGGTCCCGTGCGCGCCGTCGAGGTTGACCCGCAGGCTGACCTCGTCGCCGCACACCGGGTTGATCTGGTGGGACTCCGCGTCGAAGGGCTCACGCAGACCTCGGCCGTGGGGGTTCTTGTAGTGGTCCAGGATGATCTCCTGGTACATCTGGTCCAACTGCATCCCGAGCTCCCCTAGGCCGTCCCGAAGAAGCGCTGCGCCTCCCGGACGCCCTCCACCAGCGCCGTCACATCATCAAGATCGTTGTAGAGGTAGAACGTGGCCCGCACCGTCGCGGGAACGGCCATCCTACGGTGCAGCGGCCAGGCGCAGTGGTGGCCGACGCGCACGGCGACCCCCACGCTGTCGAGCACCTGCCCCGCGTCGTGCGGGTGCACCCCGTCGACGGTGAACGACACCGCCCCGCCCCGGTCGACCATGGTGGTGGGGCCCACGACGGTGACACCCGGGATCTCGGAGAGCGCGGACAGCGCGGCCTCGGTGAGCAGGTGCTCGTGCGCGGCGATCCGCTCCATCCCGACCACCGACAGGTAGTCGACCGCGGCCCCCAGGCCCACCGCCTGGGAGGTCATCGGTACGCCGGCCTCGAACCGCTGCGGTGGTGGCGCGAACGTGGAGCTCTCCATCCGCACCATCTCGATCATGGACCCCCCCGTGACGAACGGGGGCAGCGCCTCCAGCAGCTCGCTGCGACCGTAGAGGACGCCGACCCCGGAGGGGCCCAGCATCTTGTGCCCGGAGAACACCGCGAAGTCGACCCCGAGCTGGTCGAGGTCGACCGGCAGGTGCGGAACGGACTGGCAGGCGTCCACCACCGTCAACGCACCCACCTGACGTGCCCGTTCGACCAGCGCGGCCACCGGGTTGACGGTGCCCAGCACGTTGGACTGGTGGGTGAACGCCACCACCCTGGTGCGCTCGGTGACGAGTTCGTCGAGGTCAGCGAGGTCGAGACGCCCCTCGTCGGTCACCCCGAACCAGCGGAGGGTGGCCCCGGTGCGCTGGCACAGCTGCTGCCAGGGAACCAGGTTGGCGTGGTGCTCCATCTCGGTGACGACGATCTCGTCGCCGGGGCCCACCCGGAACCGCTCCGCCTCGGGACCGCTGGTGGCGGCGTTGCTCATCGCGTAGGCCACCAGGTTCAGCCCCTCGGTGGCGTTCTTGGTGAACACCACCTCCTCCGGCCGGGCCCCGACGAAACGGGCCACGCGGGCGCGAGCGCTCTCGTAGGCGTCCGTGGCCTCCTCGGCGAGCTGGTGCGCTCCCCGGTGCACCGCCGCGTTCGAGGTCTCCAGGAAGGCGCGTTCGGCGTCGAGCACCTGGGTCGGGCGCTGCGCGGTGGCGCCCGAGTCCAGGTACACGAGCCGCTTGCCGTCCCGCACCGTGCGGGCGAGGATCGGGAAGTCGGCCTTGATCGTCACGATGTCCAGCGGCGTCGCCGTCGATGTCATCGCCCGCCGCCTCCTTCCACTGCTCGCATGATCCTCACCCTCACGCTCGGCCGGCTCAGACCGCCGCCGACTCCTTGGCGCCGGTGAACCGCACGTAACCCTCTTCCTCCAGCTGGGTGGCCAGCTCGGCACCGCCCGACTCGACGACCCGGCCGCCCGCGAAGACGTGCACGAAGTCCGGGGTGATGTGCTTGAGGATGCGGGTGTAGTGCGTGATCAGCAGCACGCCCTTGTCCTTGTTCGCGGTGTAGCGGTTGACGCCCTCGGACACCACGCGCAGCGCGTCCACGTCGAGACCGGAGTCGGTCTCGTCGAGCACGGCGAACTTCGGCTTGAGCAGGTCCAGCTGGAGGATCTCGTGCCGCTTCTTCTCACCGCCGGAGAAGCCCTCGTTCACGCTGCGCTCGGCGAAGGACGGGTCGATGTCGAGGTCGGCCATGGCCTGCTTGACCTCCTTGACCCAGTGCCGCACCTGGGGGGCCTCGCCCCGCGCGGCGGTCGCGGCGGTCCGCAGGAAGTTCGACATCGAGACCCCGGGGACCTCGACCGGGTACTGCATGGCGAGGAAGAGACCGGCGCGGGCCCGCTCGTCGACCTCGAGCTCCAGCAGTTCCTCGCCGTCGAGCAGCACCGAACCGGAGGTGACCTCGTACTTGGGGTGGCCGGCGATCGCGTAGGCGAGGGTCGACTTGCCCGACCCGTTCGGGCCCATGATGGCGTGCGTCTCGCCGGAGTTCACCGTGAGGTTGACGCCCCGGAGGATCTCCTTGGCGTCGTCGTCGGTCTTGACCGAGACGTGCAGGTCCTTGATTTCGAGGGTGGCCATGGTGTGTTCGTTCTCCTGGTGTTGACGGGTGGCTTGGGGGTGGGGTGGCCGGCGGGGGACGGCGCGGCGGGTACTAGTCGGTGCTCCCGACCGCCTCGGTGGCGACGTGGACGTGTCCGTCCCGGACCTCCACGGCGTACACGGGGACCGGTTCGCTCGCCGGAGGGCCCGAGGGTTCCCCGGTCCGCAGGTCGAAGCAGGCTCCGTGCAACCAGCACTCGAGGCCACCGCCGGTGACCTCGCCCTGGGACAGGGGGACCTCGGCGTGGCTGCACCGGTCCAGCAACGCGTGCACGTCGTCGCCCCGCCTGACCAGTACCACGGGTGTGCCCGCCACGGTCACCGCGACGGGACGTCCCTCGTCGAGGTCCGCCAGCGGGCACACCGGTGTGAGGGTCACGCGCCGACCGCCGCCAGTTCGGCGTCGATCGCGGCCTCGAGACGCTCCCTGACCTCGGGGACCGTGATCTTCTGCAGGATCTCGCCGAAGAACCCGCGGACGACCAGCCGGCGGGCGACGTCCTCGGGGATGCCCCTGGCCTGGAGGTAGAAGAGCTGCTCGTCGTCGAACCGGCCGGTGGCGCTGGCGTGGCCGGCCCCCTCGATCTCCCCGGTCTCGATCTCCAGGTTGGGCACGGAGTCGGCACGAGCACCGTCGGTGAGGATGAGGTTCCGGTTCAGTTCGAACGTCTCGGTGCCCTCGGCCGCCGCCTGGATCAGCACGTCGCCGATCCACACGGTGTGGGCGCCCTCACCCTGGAGCGCACCCTTGTAGAGGACGTTGCTCCGGCAGTTCGGGACCGAGTGGTCCACCAGCAGCCGGTGTTCCAGGTGCTGTCCCGCGTCGGCGAAGTACAGCCCGAGCAGTTCGGCGTCGCCCCCCCGCTCGCGGTAGTTCACCGTGGAGGACACCCGCACCAGGTCCCCGCCGAGCGTGACGGACAGGTGGCGCAGGGTCGCGTCCCGGCCGACCGCCGAGTGCTGGGCGCCGACGTGGACCGCGTCGGCGTCCCAGTCGTGCACGGTGACCACGGAGAGCCGGGCGGACTCGCCGACCACGAACTCCACGTTGTCGGCGACGGTGCCCGCGCCCCGGTAGTCCAGCACCACCACCGCGTCGGCGAACCGCTCCGCCCGGACCTGGACGTGGCCGTAGGCGGTCGTGCCCTGGCCGGGGCCGGTGACCGTGACGTGGACGGGCCCCTCGGGGCGTGTGTCGGCGGCCACGGTGACCACCGTGGCCTCGGTGAAGGAGGACCAGGCCTGCGCGGCGATCCGGTCGGCGGGCACGCCCGCCGCCCCCAGGCGCTCGTCGTCCCGGCCGACGGTTTCCACCGTCACGCCCGCCACGCCGCTGTCGACGGCGACGGCGAACGAGCCGGTGGCGGTGGCCGAACCGTCGTGCAGCCCGCGCAGCCGCTTCAGCGGGGTGAACCGCCAGTCCTCCTCGCGGCCGCCGGGTACCTCGAACGCGTCGACCTCGTAGGAGGTGAAGCGCTCGCCACGCGACGACTGCGGGATGACCGGTCCGCCGTGCGAGTGGTCGGTCAGCCCGTGCTGGGCCGGGGTGGTGTCCAGTGGTGCAGCCATCTCAGCCGACGGCCCCTTCCATCTGCAGCTCGATCAGTCGGTTCAGTTCGAGGGCGTACTCCATGGGCAGCTCGCGCGCGATCGGCTCCACGAAGCCGCGCACGATCATCGCCATGGCCTCGTCCTCGGTCAGCCCGCGCGACATCAGGTAGAACAGCTGGTCGTCGCTGACCTTGGACACGGTCGCCTCGTGCCCCATGACGACGTCGTCCTCACGCACGTCGACGTAGGGGTAGGTGTCGGACCGGCTGATGGTGTCCACGAGCAGCGCGTCGCACTTCACGGTGGACTTGGAGTGGTGGGCGCGCTTCGCGACCTTCACCAGACCCCGGTAGGAGGTCCGGCCGCCGCCCCGGGCCACCGACTTGGAGACGATGGTGGACGAGGTGTGCGGCGCGAGGTGCTCCATCTTCGCGCCGGCGTCCTGGTGCTGGCCCTCACCGGCGAAGGCGATGGACAGCACCTCGCCCTTGGCGTGCTCCCCCATCAGGAAGACCGACGGGTACTTCATGGTCACCTTGGAGCCGATGTTGCCGTCGACCCACTCCATGGTCGCGCCCTCTTCTGCCTTGGCGCGCTTGGTGACCAGGTTGTAGACGTTGTTCGACCAGTTCTGGATGGTCGTGTACCGGCAGCGGGCGCCCTTCTTCACGATGATCTCGACGACCGCCGAGTGCAACGAGTCGGACTTGTAGATCGGCGCGGTGCAGCCCTCGACGTAGTGGACGTAGGCGTCCTCGTCGACGATGATCAGCGTCCGCTCGAACTGGCCCATGTTCTCGGTGTTGATCCGGAAGTAGGCCTGGAGCGGGATGTCGACGTGGACACCCTTGGGCACGTAGATGAACGAGCCGCCGGACCACACTGCGGTGTTCAGCGCCGAGAACTTGTTGTCGCCCGCCGGGATGACGGAGCCGAAGTACTCGCGGAACAGCTCGGGGTGCTCCCGCAGGCCGGTGTCGGTGTCCAGGAAGAGGACGCCCTGGGCCTCCAGGTCCTCCCGGATCTTGTGGTAGACGACCTCGGACTCGTACTGCGCGGCGACGCCCGCGACCAGCCGCTGCTTCTCCGCCTCGGGGATGCCCAGCTTGTCGTAGGTGTTCTTGATGTCCTCGGGCAGGTCCTCCCAGCTGGTGGCCTGCTGCTCGGTGGAGCGGACGAAGTACTTGATGGTGTCGAAGTCGATGCCGGAGAGGTCCGCTCCCCAGTTCGGCATCGGCTTGCGCTCGAAGAGCCGCAGCGCCTTCAGCCGGGTCTCCAGCATCCAGTCCGGCTCGTTCTTCTTGGCGGAGATGTCCCGAACGACGTCCTCGTTCAGGCCACGCCGCGCGCTGGCACCCGCCACGTCGGAGTCGGCCCAGCCGTACTCGTAGTTGCCCAACGTCGCCAGGGTCTCCTCCTGGCTCAGCGGCTCCGTCTGCGTGGTGGGTGTGCGCTGCTCGGCAGCGGCAGTCATACGGATTCCCCTCCGTCCCGGATCGGGGCTGTCATGCCCGGACGCGCGGCACGCGCCGGATCACTGTTCGGGTTCCGCGCCTCGCCCGGAGGGGCGACACGCGGTCATTGTCGATCGTCGTTCCGGTCACCCGGGGTCGGGCCGACCGGCACGTGGGTCGTGCAGGCCGCATCGCCCCTGGCGATCGTGGCCAAGCGCTGCACGTGGGTTCCGAGCATGTCGGCGAACACCGCGGTCTCGGCCTCGCACAGCTGCGGGAACTCCGCGGCCACGTGCGCCACGGGGCAGTGGTGCTGGCAGAGCTGCTCGCCTGTCCCGACCCTGCGGGTCGAGGAAGCGTAGCCCTCCCTGCTCAGCGCCGCGGCCAGCGCCTCCGCCCTCGCCGCGACGTCCGGTTCGGCGACCACCGCGTCCCGGTGCCGCTCGACGAGCGCCGCGACACGGCGCTCGGCGAACAGCCGGACCGCCCGTTCCCCGCCCTGTTCGGCGAGGAAGCGCAGCGCGGCGACCGCCAGGTCGTCGTAGGCGTGCCCGAACTGCGCCCGCCCACGCTCGGTGAGCTGGAACAGCCGGGCCGGACGGCCACGACGACGTGAGCCGGCGGGCCTGGGCGCCTCCCGGCTGGAGGCGTGGCCCTCGGCCAGCAGCGCGTCGAGGTGCCGTCGCACCGCCACCGCGCTGACACCGAGCTGCTCGGCGATCGCCGCGGCGGTCCGCGGACCCTGCTCCAGCAGGACCCGAGCCACCGACTGGCGGGCCCGGCCGTCGATGGGCTGCGGCGCCTCGGAGCCGAGCTGGTCGCCCTCCGCGTCACCACCACCCTCGGCGGCCGGTCCCGTCAATTTCACAACACACAGGTTACGTATTTCCCCCGGCCACGCAAAACCGCCCCGCGATCAGGTGATCCACCTCACCACCCCGGGGTCGGCCCCGCCGCCGGACGCGATCGGGCCCGCGTCGCCGTCCCGGCTGGTCAAACGGGCAGAACACCCGACCGGGGCCATACCGGCGCCGGGGCCCAGGGCCGGCAGATACCCTTCCGTCTCGTGGCGGCGGGCGAGACGGTCGGGGGCCAGCCGACCGAAGACGAAGATCACACCAGGCCGGATCGACACCCGGGCCGGGGCGGTACGGGCACCCGGACCACCACCCGCACCGCCAGCCGCACCGAACCGCTGACCGACCCGGAACCCCTCAACGACGCGGAACGACGCCAGCTCGACGTCGTCCGGCGCTTCGGCACGGTCGGCGCCCTGCTGATGGGTGTCGGCGCGCTCGGCGCCGGAGCCGCCCCGGTGATCAACCCGCTCCCCGGCATCCGCGTGCTCGGCCTGATGACGCGGATGCCCACGGTCGCGCTGGCCTGCACCTTCACCGGGATGCTGATGGTGGTGCTCGCCTGGCTGTGGCTCGGCAGGCTCACCGCCCCCCGCCGGAGCAGGCTGATCTCCCGCTCCCAGATGGACCGCACCATGGTCATGTGGGCGCTGCCCTTCGTCGTGGCCCCACCGATGTTCAGCCGGGACGTCTACAGCTACCTCGCGCAGAGCGAGATCGCCGTGCGCGGCATGAACCCCTACGAACTGGGACCGGCCGACGCCCTCGGCGTGGACGACCCCCTCACCCGGGGCGTGACGAACATCTGGCGCGAGACCCCCGCCCCCTACCAGCCGCTCTTCCTCATCCTCTCCCGTGGCATCACGATGATCGTGGGCGGCGACAACGTGGTCGCCGGCATCCTGTTGCACCGCGTGCTCGCCCTCGCCGGTTTCGCGATGATCGTCTGGGCGCTGCCCCGCCTCGCGCGGCGGTGCGGCGTCCAGCCCACCTACGCGCTGTGGCTGGGGGCGGCCAACCCGCTGGTCCTGTTCCACCTGGTCAGCGGGATCCACAACGAGGCCCTCGCGATCGGTCTGATGCTCGCCGGGTTCGAACTCGCGCTGGCCAGGTCCGCCCTCCTGGGCACGGTCATCGTGGCCACCGCCGCCATGGTCAAGCTGCCCGCCGCGCTCGCGCTCGGGTTCCTCGGCGCCGCGTTGGCCCGCCGGAGCGGTGGCCGGATCAGTGACCTGCTGCGCACCGCGGCCTGGATGCTGGCGGTGTTCGCGACCGTGGTGGTGGCCGCGTCGCTGGGCAGCGGGCTCGGGTTCGGTTGGATCGAGGCGCTCAGCACCCCTGGCATGGTGCGGAGTTGGCTCTCCCCGGTCACGGCGGTCAGCCAGACCAGCGCCGGTCTCGGCATCCTGCTCGGGCTCGGGAACCACACCGACGCCATCCTGGCCCTGGCAAGAGCGCTCGGGTACGTCGTCGCCGCCGGCGTCTGCGGGCGCCTGCTGTGGGTGTCCTTCCGCGGCAGGATGGAACCGATGGTCGGCCTCGGCGCCGGACTGGGGGCGGTCATGCTGCTCGGCCCGGTCCTGCACCCCTGGTACCTGTTGTGGGCGGCGCTGCCGCTGGCCGCCTCCAGCACCCGGCTGCGGTTCCGACTCTCCGCGACCTGGCTGTCCGCCCTGGTGGCCTGCGCGGTGTTCCCACCAGGCTCGGCGTTCGACCACCGCCTGTACGTGCCGCAGTTCGCCATCCTGGCCGCGCTGGTCACCCTCGTCCTGGCCCTGTTGCTGGTCCGCGGCCGCATCCCGAAGGCCGAGCGGCTGTTCCACCCGGCGGCGCCCGCCCGATGACAGTGCGGTTAGGCTCAACCGTCGTGAGCCCCACCGCCGACGAGCCCGCCGTCCAGGTCCGGGGCCTGGTGAAGCGTTACCAGACGACGGTAGCGGTGAACGGGCTCGACCTCACCCTCCCCCGAGGTCAGGTGCTCGCGCTGCTCGGTCCCAACGGCGCGGGCAAGACGACCACCGTCGAGATCTGCGAGGGATTCCTCCGCCCCGACGGCGGATCGGTGCGCGTCCTCGGGCTCGACCCCGTCTCCGACGCGTCCCGCCTGCGTCCGCGCGTGGGCATCATGCCGCAGGGCGGCGGCGCCTACCCCGGTGTCGGGGCCGAGGAGATGCTGCGGCTGGTCGCCGCCTGCGCCGCCTCCCCGCTGGACGTCGACTGGCTGTTGCGGGTGCTCGGCCTCGACGGTGCCCGCCGGACCCGCTACAAGAGGCTCTCGGGCGGCCAGAAGCAGCGGCTGTCCCTGGCGTGCGCCCTCGTGGGGCGCCCGGAACTGGTGTTCCTCGACGAGCCCACGGCTGGGATGGATCCCCAGAGCAGGCTGCTGGTGTGGGAACTCGTCGCCGCCCTGCGGGCGGACGGGGTCAGCGTGCTGCTGACCACCCACCTGATGGACGAGGCCGAGGAGCTGGCGGACCAGGTGGTGATCGTCGACCACGGCGCCGTGGTCGCGCGGGGCAGCCCGGCCGAGCTCACCGCGACCGACGACCAGCAGCTGAGGTTCCGCACCCGCCCCGGCCTGGACGTCGACGTGCTGGCCAGCGCGTTGCCCGCCGGGTGCGCGGTCAGCGAGACCCGGCCCGGCGCCTACGTGGTGCGCGGCACGATCACCCCCCAGGTGGCCTCCACGGTCACGGCCTGGTGCGCGCGTCACGAGGCCTACGCCCAGGACATGCGGGTGGCCACGCGGAGCCTGGAGGACGTCTTCCTCGACCTGACCGGACGGGAGCTCCGCTCGTGACCGACGTGCTCTCCCCGGAGTCCCGCTTCGCGCCGGGCACGTTCACCCCGTCTCCCGGACGCGGTCGTGTGACGCGGATGCTGTTCACCCAGGCCAGGACGGAGTTGCTGCTCAACCTGCGCCACGCGGAGCAGCTGCTGCTCACGATGATCATCCCGATGGCGCTGCTGGTGGGCCTGAGCACCCTCCCGCTGCTGCCCGTCGACGAGCCGAGGGTGGACTCGGTGGCTCCCCGCGTGTTCGCCCTCGCGGTGATCTCCACGGCCTTCACCGGGCAGGCCATCATGCTGGGGTTCGACCGCCGCTACGGCGTGCTCAAACGCCTGGCCGCGACCGCGCTTCCCCGTTGGTCGATGGTGGGCGCCCGGGTGCTCGCCAACCTCGCGATCGTCGCGGTCCAGCTGCTGTTGCTCGGTGTGGTGGCCGCCTTCCTGGGGTGGACGCCCTCCCTCGCGGGAGTGGCCGGCGGCGTGTGCCTGCTCCTGCTCGGGGTGGCCGCGTTCGGCGCGCTGGGCGTGTTGGTGGGTGGTGCGCTGCGAGCCGAGGCGGTGCTGGCGATCGCGAACACGGTGTGGTTCGTCCTGCTCCTCGCGGGGGGTGTGGTCCTCCCCGCCGACAGCCTGCCCGACGGGTTGGCCGTCGTGGTGCGCCTGCTGCCGTCCTCGGCGCTGGCTGAGGGCATGGAGTCCGTGCTCCGCGAGGGCGTCTTCCCCGGATGGGCGCCGTTGGTGGTGCTGCTCGGTTGGGCGGCAGTGGCGGGCGTCTCGGCAGTGCGCACCACCCGGCTGACCTGACCGGGACTCGGCCTAGCATTGCGGCGTGTCGCTTCCCGCCTTCCTCGTCCGCTTCCTGGACCGCTTCCCGTCCCCGAGTCCCCGGTTGATGCGCGCCTTCGCCATCGCGGCCGTGGTGACCCACGCGGGGATCGCGGTCACCGGCTCGGTGGTGAGGGTCACCGGGTCCGGGCTGGGTTGCCCCACCTGGCCGAACTGCTTCCCCGGAAGCCTCGTCCCCGTCGCGCACCCCGAGTACGACACCCTCAACCAGTGGATCGAGTTCGGCAACCGGCTCCTGACCGGAGTGGTCGGTTTCGTCTCGCTGGCCTGCCTGTTCCTGGCGCTGATCACCCGGCCCCGCCGGCGGCGGCTCGTGCTGCTCGCGCTGGCGATGCCGGTCGGCACCCTGGCGCAGGGGGTCATGGGTGGCATCACGGTGCTGATGGAGCTCCGGTGGTGGACGGTCGCCCTGCACTTCCTCGGGTCCGCGTTGTTGGTCTGGCTTGCGGTGCTCCTGGTGCGGGCGAGCACCGAGGGTGACCAGGAGGAGCGACCGCTCGTACCCGGCGCGGTGCGGGGGCTGGTGCTGACGATGAACATCGTCCTGGCGGGCCTGCTGGTCACCGGCACCCTCGTCACGGCGGCCGGGCCGCATTCGGGGGACATCGACACCCCGCGGCTGGAGCTGCCGGTCGCGAACCTGGCGCAGGTCCACGCCGAGTTCCTGTTCCTCTTCCTGGGGATGCTCATCGCCCTCGGGTTCACGATGCGGGCGGTCTCGGCTCCGGCACGGATGTGGCGCGGGTTCTGGTGGGTGGTGGGCGTCGTACTCGCCCAGGGGACGGTCGGGATGGTCCAGTACTGGACGGGCGTTCCCGAGGTCCTGGTGGCGTTGCACGTGTTGGGCGCCGGCGCGACGGTGGTGGTCGTCGCGTGGTTCTGGACCACCTTGCGCGACCGGGGCCGCGCGCCGGTCCCCTTCTCCGCATCCGGCCGTGCCACGAACGGTTCGGCCTCTTCCCAGCGGGAACCGGTCGCTACGGGCAGCTCCGACTGAGCGCGGGGCGGCGGGCCCCGTCAGCGCCGCCGGGGGCGGTCCCTCGACCACTGCTCCCACAGTTGCGGGAGCTGGTCGGCGAGCCACTCGTAGAACTGGTTCACGGTTCGGAGCCGGGCCGCGCGCTCCGAGTCGCCGGAGAGGAGCCGCAGGCCCGCCGCCGTCAGGTCCCGTGCGCCGCGCACGCGGTCGAAGCGCCCCTGCACGAAGTCCGGCCAGCGGTTCTCCTCCACCCGGTACAGGGCGGCCTCCTTGCCCCGCCGGGTCGTCTTGCTCACGACACCGGACCGGACCAGCAGCCTGATGTTGGTGCTGACCGATCCGCTGCTCGCGTCGAGGGCGGCGGAGAGTTCCGCCGCCGTCCGCTCGGGCGGGTCGCAGATGAGGAGGTACCCCAGGATGCGGCCGGCGATCAGGGGCATTCCCTCCTCGACGTAGAATGCTGCGACCTGCTCGATCCAGTTGGCGCTCGGTGTCGAGTAACTACCTCGGTCGGTCATGGCATCAGCCTCTGCCGGTTGGTTTCACTGACCACTGAAAGTACGGTAGTTGCTGACTCCCGATCGATCAATCAGGCGGGCCGATCACCGCACCGGTCCGCCACGAGCCGCACTCACGGGAGCCGACGATGACAGAGCGCTGGAGCACTCCGGACGAGGTCCGGCGGGCACGGGAACGGATGGAGGCGGCCATTCCCGGCTGGACAGCGCCCGCCGCGTTCGGCGTCGGGGTGTCGATCTGGGACGACGTGGACTTCCCGGTGGTGAACGTCGGCACCCACCGGTTGGCCGCGGTCGTGCTGGCCACCGTCTGCGGGCACGCTTCCGGCAGCGCGAGCTACCCGCTGGAACTGGCGGACCTCGACCAGGCGATCGAGCTGCTCACCCCCGCCGAGGCGTGCGAGGAGTTCGACCACCCGAACCTGATCTCCTGGCGGCGCATCAGGGCCTTACTGGTGGCCGACCCGCGCACCCGGGCCGTCGCGGCGTTCTGCGGTGACCTCGACGAGCCCATCAGCGATCCCAGCCTGTTGCGGCTGCGGGCGGCGATGCCCTGAGCGGTGCCCCCCGGGCGGGGTGGGAGCGGACCTGGTCGTCCCGGGACCGCGCCCCGGCCCTCACCGGAGGTGGTTCCGCACGGCGGAGGCGAAGCGGGCGACCGCGCCGGGATCGGCGACGCCGAACCCCAGGGTGGGTTCGGTGATCTCCAACTCCAGCAGCACCGGGTCGCCCTCGTCTCCCCCGACGAGATCGACCCGGGCGTAGAGCAGGTCCGATCGGGACATCCCCAGGAGGTCGGCGGCCACGTCGAGGCAGTCCTCGGCCACCCGCCGCCACGCGCCCGCCGGTGCGGCCGGCGACAGCCCCTGGTCGACCACCGACAGCCCGGCCTCCCTGGTCGCGGACCCGGTCAGCAGGGCGGGTTTGGCGAAGGCGTGGGAGTACCGGCCGGACAGGAACACCAACGCGTACTCGCCCCGGCGGTCCACCTCGTGCTGGTAGGGCTGGACGACGGCCGTCGCGCCGCTGGCGTGCAGCTCGGCCAGCCGCGCCAGCGCGGCCGAGCGCTCCTCGGGACCGAAACGCCCGGCGCCCCGGGCACCAGCACCCACCGAGGGTTTGACGACGACCTCCCCGTCCGGCCAGTCGACTGCCTCCCCTGGCGGTACCAGCCGGGTCGGAACCACCGGGAGCCCGGCACCCGCCAGCTCCACCAGGTAGCGCTTGTCGGTGTTCCACCGCACCGCGTCGGCCGGGTTGAGCAGAACGGGCACCGAGGAGCACCACTCCAGGAACTCGGCTCGCCGCCAGGTGTAGTCCCAGGGCGACCGCAGCACGACGACCTCGTCCTCGGCCGCCTCGAAACCCCAGACCGCCCACCGGGCGGGTACACCCACTTCGCGAAGGGCGGTCACCAGTCCCGCGTCGTCACCGTCCCCGCCGGGAAGCTCGGCGCAGGTCGCGAGCACGACCCGGCCGCCGGAGGCGGCCCGGGCCCCGGGG
>NZ_AGVX02000359.1 GCF_000239155.1 Actinoalloteichus spitiensis RMV-1378 | reverse complement strand
GCCGGCGGTGCCAGGAGGACACGGAACGCCGGCGGCCGGGGCCGTCCCGGGAGGACGGCGTCAGCGGGGCGATGTCACTGGCACGCCTCGCACTCGCCCGGCTCCGTGGAGCAGGCGACGGCGCCGGCGAGGAAGTCGTCCTCGTCCTCGGCCGTCAGGTCGCGGATCTCGGTAGCCGCCTCGGTCACGTTCGGGTCCTCTCTCTCGTTCGTCGGCACGACGTGGCGCCGCGCCGCACTACCGCTGCCCAACCCGTGCGGGCCCGGGCGCATTCCCGCTCCGGGTGTGACGCGATGGGGCGGCGGAGAAGACTACCGGCGGCCGGTGGCCCGGTGTTCCAGGTGCGGCACGACACCGGTGTGGCGGCCGGGTTCGCGTGGGGGAACCCGGACCCGTCGTCGGGATACCGGCCGGCGGGCAGGGCGGGACGCCGTCCCTCCCCCAGTGATCCGTTCCCCCACGGCGAAGCCCGGCCCCGCCCGACGGGGAACCGGACGCCCCTGGTGGCCCGTTCGGTGGGGCTGCCCGTTCGGAGCATTGACACCGGTTGGTCGCAGCTTCTACTTTCCGATCAAGGACATGAGGTGAATCGTTTCGATCCCCGTCGCGTCAACCGGACCGCAAAGGAGCGGAATGGTCACGATCAAGGACGTCGCCGAGAGGGCCGGAGTGTCCACGAGCACGGTGTCCTACGTGCTCAGTGGGGCCCGCAAGATCTCCGCCGGCACGCGGGAGGTCGTGCGCCAGGCGATCGACGAGCTCGGGTACCACCCCCACGCCAGCGCTCGGGCGCTCCGCGCGGCGCGGACCCGGGTCCTGGCCCTGGCCCTCCCCCAGACGACCCGGTCCTACCGGGCCGTCGACGGCCGTTTCATCCACGACCTGAGCGTCGCGGCCGTCCGCCAGGGTCACGACCTGCTGTTGATGACCGCGCAGGAGGGTGTTCCCGGCCTGCGGCGGATCGCCAGGGGGCGGTTGGCGGATGCCGGGATCCTGATGGCGGTCGACCTCGACGACCCCCGGATCGCGGCGATGCGGGAGGCGAACTTCCCGATCTCGGTGGTGGGGCGGCCCACCGCCACGCTCGGTACCCCGTGGACCGACCTGGATTTCGAGCAGGCCGCCGTCCTCGCCCTGGCCGACCTCGCCTCGGCCGGGCACCACCGGCTCGCCTACCTCGCGGTGACCGAACAGGAGATCCAGGCCAGGCGCAGTTACGCCGCGCACGGGTTGGCCGGGGCGCGCCGCGCGGCCGGGCAACTCGCGGGGAGCGTGGAGATCGTGCACTCGACCTCGGACCGGTTGGAGCTGCGGCGGCGGTTGGCCGCGCTGTTCGCGATGCCCGACGCGCCGACGGCGTTGGCCGTGCAGGACGCGGCGGCGGCGCGGGTGGTGGTGGAGGCGTTGGCGGAGCAGGGGATGAGCGTTCCCTCGGACGTGTCCGTGGTGGTGATCGGCACGCTGCCCGACGACCCGGAGCACGCCGCGTTCCGCCGCGTGGAACTGCCCGTCGAACGGATGGCGGAACACGCCACCGCCCTGGCGATCGCCGCCGTCGACGACCCGACCAGCGGGACGCGGGTCCTCATCCCCCCGGAACTGCTGCCCGGCCCGAGCGTCGCCCCGCCCCGCGAGGGCAGGTGAGGGCAGCCGCGCCGCCGACGGGGTCCCGGGCACGGCGTGCGTGGCGAACCCCGTCGTCCGTGCCCGTCCCCACCGGCGGTCGGCGAGGACCGTTCATCCGCGAGAAGAGGAGAAACCCGTGTCCGACCTGCCCGTCCTGCCGCCGGACTTCGTCTTCGGGGTGGCCACCGCCAGCTACCAGATCGAGGGGGCGGTGCGGGAGGGAGGTCGAGGACCCTCCATCTGGGACACCTTCTCCCACACCCCGGGCCGGGTGGCCCGGGGGGAGACCGGCGACGTCGCCTGCGACCACTACCACCGCTACCGGGAGGACGTGGCCCTGCTGCGGGATCTCGGGGTGGACTCCTACCGGTTCTCGACCGCGTGGCCCCGCGTCCAGCCGGAGGGTCGGGGACCGGCGAACGCCGCCGGCCTCGACTTCTACGACCGCCTGGTGGACGAACTGCTCGCGGCCGGGGTAGACCCGGCGCTCACCCTGTACCACTGGGACCTGCCCCAGGCACTGGAGGACGTCGGGGGGTGGCGGGAGCGGGACACGGCGCACCGGTTCGCCGACTACGCGTCGCTGGTGGTGGGCCGGCTGGGTGACCGGGTGTCCCGCTGGATCACGCTGAACGAACCGTTCTGCTCGGCCTTCATCGGGCACGCGGAGGGCCGGCACGCCCCCGGCACGCGGGAGGGCACCCCGGCGCTGGCCGCCGCCCACCACCTGTTGCTGGCCCACGGGTTGGCCACCGCCCGCCTGCGGGACGCCGGCGCCGGCGAGGTCGGGATCACGTTGAACCCCGAGCGGATCACCGCCGTTGGTGACGGCGAGGAGGAGATCGCGGCGGCGCGGCGCGCGGAGACGCTGCGGAACCTCGCGTTCACCGATCCGATCCTCGGTGCCCGGTACCCCGAGTGGGAACGGGAGACCTGGGGGCCGTTGGCGGACGGCTCCTACCGGCGGGACGAGGACCTCGCCGTGATCTCCGCGCCGCTGGACTTCCTCGGCGTCAACTACTACGCCCCCAGCCGGGTGGCGCCCGCGCCCCGGGTCGAGGCCGATCCGGTCCGCCGCACGGCGTGGGACGTGGGGGCGGTCGCGGCCGGGTGGCCGGGTGCGCGGACCACCGAGATGGGGTGGCCGGTGGTGCCCTCCACCCTCACCGACCTGCTCACCGGGCTGGTGGAGCGCTATCCGGGGCTGCCTCCGGTGTACGTCACCGAGAACGGCAGCGCCGAGGCCGACCGGGTCGGCGCCGACGGGGTGGTGCACGACGAGGACCGGGTGGACTACCTGCGGGAGCATCTGCGCGCGGTGGCGCGGGCGGTGGATCTCGGGGTGGACGTGCGCGGCTACTACGCGTGGTCCCTGCTGGACAACTTCGAGTGGGCCTACGGGTACGACCGCAGGTTCGGCCTGGTCCACGTGGACTACCGCACCCAGGCCCGCACCCCCAAGGACAGCTACCACTGGTACCGGCGTGCCATCGCCGACCACCGGGAGCGTTCCGCCCGGCGCTGATACCAGCGTCACCGCTCCGCCCGTTCCAGCGCGTACGTCGACGTCAGAACGCTCGGCTTCCCGGCCGGGCACCTTCCAGTGGGAAGAGGAAGCGGATGAAGTTCACCAACGGTGTCTGGCTGATGCGTGACGGTGTGCGCGCGTCCTACGCCACCGAGGCACGTGACGTGGTCACCACCGGGGAGACGGTGACGGTGCACGCCGCCACCCGGGCGGTGAGACACCGGGGCGACACGTTGTACGGCCCGGTGTTGACGACGCACTGGTGGACGCCGGCGCCGGACGTGATCGCGGTCCGCACCACCCATTTCGCCGGTGGGCGTCCGAGGTCCCCGGAGTACTCCCTCGCGGTGGAGCCGGACACCACCCCGAAGGTGGAACGGGTCGGGTCGGTGGTCGAGCTGACCAGCGGGCGGCTGTCGCTGCGGTTGGACACCTCGGCGGAGTGGAGCCTGGACTTCCTCGCCGAGGGCCGGGTGCTGACGCGGACGGGGCGGAAGGGCACGGGGATCGCGGTCACCGAGGAGGACCGGCACTACTCGGTGGCCCAGCTCTCGCTCGGGGTCGGCGAGCTCGTCTACGGCCTCGGGGAACGTTTCACGCCGCTGGTGCGCAACGGCCAGGTCGTGGACATCTGGCAGGCCGACGCGGGGACCGGCAGCGAGCAGTCCTACAAGAACGTGCCCTTCTACCTGACCAACCGGGGCTACGGCGTCTTCGTGAACGAACCGGGCCAGACCTCGTTCGAGGTGGCCTCGGAGCACACGGGGCGCGTCCAGTTCAGCAGCGAGGGCCAGACCCTGGAGTACCTGGTCATCTACGGGCCGACGCCGAAGGAGATCCTGTCCCGGTACACGGCGTTGTTGGGGCGGCCGGCGCTGCCGCCGGCGTGGTCGTTCGGCCTCTGGTTGTCCACCTCGTTCACCACCTCCTACGACGAGGAGACGGTGACCGGGTTCATCGAGGGGATGCGCGACCGGTCGATCCCCCTGAGCGTGTTCCACTTCGACTGCTTCTGGATGCGGGAGTACCAGTGGTGCGACTTCGAGTGGGACCCGGCGGTCTTCCCCGACCCGCCGGGGATGTTGCGCCGGCTGCACGACCGGGGGCTGCGGGTCAGCGTCTGGATCAACCCCTACATCGGGCAGAAGTCCCCGCTGTTCGAGGAGGGGATGCGGGAGGGGTACCTGCTGCGGCGGCCGAACGGCGACGTGTGGCAGTGGGACCTGTGGCAACCCGGGCTGGCCATCGTCGACTTCACCAACCCGGCGGCGCGGGCCTGGTACTCCGACAAACTGCGGGGCCTGCTCGCGATGGGCGTGGACTGCTTCAAGACCGACTTCGGTGAACGCATCCCCACCGACGTCGTGTACCACGACGGCTCGGACCCGGTGCGGATGCACAACTACTACACCCACCTGTTCAACCAGACCGTGTTCGAGGTGTTGCGCGAACACCGGGGCGAGGGGGAGGCGGTGGTGTTCGGCCGGTCGGCCACGGCGGGCGGGCAACGGTTCCCCGTGCACTGGGGCGGGGACTCGGAGTCGACGTTCGAGTCGATGGCGGAGAGCCTGCGGGGCGGGTTGTCGTTGGGCCTGTCCGGTTTCGGGTTCTGGAGCCACGACATCGGCGGGTTCGAGGGCACGCCCGACCCGGGTGTGTTCAAACGCTGGTTGGCCTTCGGGCTGCTGTCCTCCCACAGCCGGCTCCACGGCAGCAAGTCCTACCGGGTGCCGTGGGAGTTCGACGAGGAGTCCGTCGAGGTCGCGAGGTTCTTCACGGAGCTGAAGTGCCGGCTGATGCCCTACCTCTTCGGGGCGGCGGGGCAGGCCGCCGACCACGGTTGGCCGGTGATGCGGTCGATGGGCTTCGGTTTCCCCGACGACCCGGCCTGCGACTACCTCGACCGGCAGTACCTGCTGGGTGACGACCTGCTGGTCGCGCCCGTGTTCAGCGCGGAGGGCGAGGTGGAGTACTACGTGCCCTCGGGCCGGTGGACCCACCTGGTCACCGGGGAGCCGGTGGACGGCCCCGGCTGGCGCCGGGAGCGGCACGGTTTCCTGGGACTGCCGCTCCTGGTCCGCCCCGGGGCCGTGGTCCCGCTCGGCGACCGGTCCGACCGCCCCGACTACGACTACACGCGGGGGTTGACGCTGCGGGTGGGCTGGTCACCGGAGCTGACCAGGACGAGGACCTCGGTCCCGACGTTGGCCGGGGACACCGGAGTCGAGTTCGAGACCGCCCGCACGGGGGCGACCCTCACCGTGCGGGTGGTGGCCGGGGCCGCGGAGGACTGGCGGGTGCTGGTGGTGGGCGTTCGGTCGGTGACGGCGGTGCGCGGGGGCACCTGGGAGCCGCACGAGCAGGGCGTCCTGCTGTCCGCCGCCGGGGCGGAACTGTCGGTGGTCGTGGCGGACTGAGCCGGTTCGGCGTCGCCGGCCCGGGCGGGTCGGACCTCGCGGCGGCGGGGGCCGCGGGGTTGGAGCCGGGCCGGCGGTGTGCCGGGCGCCCGGAGCTGGCTGGCCGGAAGGAGGAACCCGGCAGGGGCGTCCCTCGGACCTCAGGTTGATCGTCTCCGCCCGGTCGACCGATGCCGGTGGCCTGGTCGCGCACCTAGCCTGATCCTCCGCCGACGTTCGGCAGGGACGAACCCGAGTCCAGGGAGGACCACGTCGTGATGAACCACCGAAGGACACCGCGTGCGCTGGTGGGCGGCGCGCTGGCGGCGCTGCTCGCGTTGGGGGCGCCCCCGGCGCTCGCCGACCCCGGTGCCGGTGCCCACGCCCCGCCGGACCCGCCCCGGGCCTCCGACCGGGGCGCGATGCTCGACGCGCTCCGGTTACCCGTCGAGGCCGCCGGATACCCGGGCATCCAGCTCCGCGTCAGGGACGGCGAGGACGAGGAGGTCCTCACCACGGGGGTGGCCGACCTCGGCACCGGGGTCCCGACACCACCGGACGGGGTGTTCCGGGCGGCGAGCGTGACGAAGAGCCTGGTGGCGACGCTCGTCCTCCAGCTCGTCGAGGAGGACCGGCTCGCCCTGGCCGACCCCCTCGCCGAGCACCTGCCGGGTTCCGTACCGACCGCCGACCGCGTCACCGTCGAGCAGTTGTTGAACCACACCAGCGGACTCCCCGACTACCTGGAGGACCCCGAGTTCGACGACGTGGCCGAGTACTCGCGGCGCACCTACACGCCGTGGGACCTCGTCCGGTTCTCCAACGCCCAGGACCCGGTGGGCGAGCCGGGGGGCGGGTTCTCCTATGCCAACGTCAACTACGTGCTGCTCGGCCTCGTCGTGGAGTCGGTGACCGGGGAGCCCCTGGAGGTCCTGCTGCGGGAGCGGGTGTTCGACCCCGTGGGGATGGTGAACAGCTCCTTCCCGCTGACCGAGCGGGAGCTCCCCGGTCCCCACTCCTCCGGGTACTACCGGGTGGAGGGGGACCCGGCTGGCGAGTGGCGGGAGCTCACCGAGCTCACCCCGTCCTTCGCCTGGGCCGCCTACGCCCTGGTGTCCGACACGGCGGACGTCAACCGGTTCTACCAGGCGTTGTTCGGCGGTGAGCTGGTGTCGCCGGAGTCGCTGGCGCTGATGACGGACGGCGTCCCCACCACCGATCCGACGCTGTTCCCGGAGTACGGTCTGGGGCTCCAGGCGCTGAACACGGTGTGCGGCGTCCCGCTCGTCGGCCACACCGGGGGGATCCCGGGGTTCCTCACGTACTCGTTCGGGACGCTGGACGGCGAGCGGCACGTCACCGTCTCCGGTAACGCCTGGGCGGGGGACGAGAGCGTCGGGCTGTTCCACCTCGGGGTGGTCAACGCGATCAACCTGGAGTTCTGCGGCGAGGAGTGGGCTCCGGTGGGGAGCGTTCCGACCGTCCTGGCCGCGGGGCCGCCACTGGGCGCGACGTCGAACCGCTGACGTGGGCCGGCCTCGGCCGCTCGACGGCCGGGGCCGGGTACCCGGTCGGGGTGGAGCGACCCTCGCGGGGTGCGACGGGGTGCTCCTCCGCACCGGGGACCGACGGGGGAGCTCGGTCCGTGGGGTGGGCGGTGCGCCGTCGATGGTGGCCGCATCGGGCCAGCCCCACCGGCCGATTCCGGTCCACCGCCGGCGGCGTTTCCCGAAACCACGGCGAAAGGCGGCCGATAGTCACGAGAAACCACCGCCGAACCACCGCCGGCTCCCGATTTCGACGATCGCCGGTACTCCGTCCGGAGCACTTCCAGTGAATTATCCGGCGAGGAATCGACACTCGGGACCGCGTCGTCCCGCTCCCGGCGACAAGCACCGTTGTTTCCGCATTCTTGGCTGCTCGATGAATTCTGGGTAACATTCCCGCCCAGCCAGCCGGCACCGGTGGCCACGGCACGGCCACCGCTCGACGACCTGCGTCCTGACCAGCCATCCCACGTCGACACGAGACGGCGGGTCCACCCCGCCTGGTTGTCCACCGATTTCCGCGTGGCGACACCCCCACCACCCGGGCTGCCGTGACATCGCCGGCCCCGGACGAACGGGTGGCCTCCTCCTTCTTCCTCTCGGTGGGACACCGGGCACGTCGAGGTGTGATCGGGTCGTGGTCAGGCGCTGAAGGGAATGACGATGTCGAACGATCGACGGATATCGGGGAAACGCCCACCGCGACGATGGAGAACCGCCGTCACGGCGGTCATCGCCACCGTTCTCGCCACTCTCGGGGTTCCGGCGGCCGCCAACGCGGCCACCGTCGACCCCAACACCTACTACCAGCTGGTGAACCGGCACAGCGGTAAGGCGCTGGACATCGAGGCCCGGGGCACCGGGGACGGCGTGGACGCCGTGCAGTGGACCCGGAACTCGGGCACGAACCAGCAGTTCCGGTTCCTGTCCTCCGGCGACGGGTGGTACCGGATCCAGGCCCGGCACAGCGGGAAGGTCCTCGACCTCTACGAGTTCGACGTCGCCGACGGCGCCCGTGTCGTGCAGTGGGGGGACCTCAACGGGCACAACCAGCAGTTCCGCCTCGCGGACTCCGCCGACGGCCACGTGCGGTTCATCAACCGGCTCAGCGGCAAGGCGCTCGAGGTGTGGGAGTGGTCCACCGAGGACGGGGCCCGGATCTCCCAGTACTCCGACCACGACGGCCACAACCAGCAGTGGCGGCTCGTCCCGGTCGACGGCGGCGGGACGCAGCCACCGGGGCAGGCCAGGCAGGTGGAGGACCTGAACCGGGGGCTGATCAGCGCCCGGTCGGGGAACGGCAACCTGGTCAGCTGGCGGTTGCTGGGCACCGACCCGGCGGACGTGGCGTTCAACCTGTACCGGGGGACGACCCGGGTGAACTCCTCGCCGATCACGAACTCGACGAACTACTTCGACGGCGGGGCCTCGGCGACGGCGAGCTACACCGTCCGGGCCGTGGTGAACGGCACCGAGCAGGGCCCGTCGGAACCCTCGCTGCGGTTCGCCGGCGGCAACTACCTCGACGTCCCCCTCCAGGTGCCGGCGGGTGGCCGCACGCCGGACGGCGTGAACTACACCTACTCGGCCAACGACGCGAGCGTCGGCGACCTCACCGGCGACGGCCAGTACGAGTTCGTGGTCAAGTGGGATCCGTCGAACTCCAAGGACAACGCCCAGTCGGGGTACACCGGCAACGTGTTCGTCGACGCCTACCGGCTGGACGGCACCCGGCTGTGGCGGATCGACCTGGGCCGCAACATCCGGGCGGGGGCGCACTACACCCAGTTCCAGGTGTACGACTTCGACGGTGACGGCCGGGCCGAGGTCGCGATGAAGACGGCGGACGGCACGGTGGACGGCGCCGGCCGGGTCATCGGCAACGCCAACGCCGACCACCGCAACTCCAGCGGCTACGTGCTCGCCGGGCCGGAGTTCCTCACCGTCTTCGACGGCCGGACCGGAGCCGCGCTGTCCACGGTGGACTACCTGCCGGCGCGGGGGAACGTCAGCGACTGGGGCGACAACTACGGCAACCGGGTGGACCGCTTCCTGGCCGGCACCGCCTACCTGGACGGCCAGCGGCCAAGCCTCATCATGTCCCGGGGCTACTACACGCGCACGGTCATCGTGGCCTGGGACTTCCGGGACGGCAGGCTGACCAGGCGCTGGACCTTCGACAGCGACTCGGCCGGCAGCCAGTACCGGGGGCAGGGTTTCCACAGCCTGTCCATCGCCGACGTGGACGGCGACGGCCGCGACGAGATCATCTTCGGCGCGATGGCCATCGACCACGACGGCACGCCGCTGTGGAACACCCGGTACGGGCACGGGGACGCGCTGCACGTCGGCGACTTCGTGCCGAGCCGGCCGGGGCTGGAGGTCTTCGGCGTCGCCGAGAACAGCAACCAGCCCAGCTCGTGGCTGGTGGACGCCCGCACCGGGCAGACGATCCACAGCACGCCGCCCAGTGGCGACAACGGGCGCGGCGTGGCCGGCGACATCTGGGCCGGCAGCCCCGGGGCGGAGATGTGGTCGTCCCGGGTGGACGGCCTGCGCGACGCCCAGGGGCGGAACGTGGGCCGCAAGCCCTCGTCGACGAACTTCCTCGTGTGGTGGGACGGCGACCCGGTGCGGGAGCTGCTCGACCAGACCAGGATCGACAAGTACGGGCCGAACGGGGACACCCGGCTGCTGACGGCGAGCGGGGTGGCCTCGAACAACGGCACGAAGGCCACCCCCGCGCTCTCGGGTGACCTGTTCGGGGACTGGCGGGAGCAGGTGGTGTGGCGGACGTCGGACAGCCGGGCGCTGCGGATCTACACGACGACCGACCTCACCGACCGGCGGATTCCCACCCTGATGCACGACACCCAGTACCGGGTGGCGATCGCGTGGCAGAACACCGCCTACAACCAGCCGCCGCACCCCAGCTTCTTCATCGGGGACGGCATGGGAGCGGTTCCGCAGCCCAACGTCTACTACCCGTGATCCGCTGATCCGTTGGTCACGCTGAGCCGCGTCGGGGAGTCCGGGTGGGTTCCCCGGCGCGGTCCCGGGAACGCGTCCGTGGCGGCGCTGGCGCTCAGGCGGCCCGGGAGGAATCGGAGGACGGCAGACCGGGCGAGCGCCCTTCCCAGGGGGCACGGCCCGGGGCGGCGCCGACGAGGTGGTCCCACC
>NZ_AGVX02000360.1 GCF_000239155.1 Actinoalloteichus spitiensis RMV-1378 | reverse complement strand
CCCGCCACACCTGCTCGCGGCGGCCGGCGTCGAGCCCGCCACCCGCGATGCCCCGTCCCCGCCGGTTCGCCCGCTGGTACTCGGCGAGAGTGCCGATGCCCCGGCCCTTGATGACGTGGTCGATCTCCTCCCGCCAGTACCGGGGGTTGGCGTTCACCCTCGGCAGGTCGGTCTGGCGGCCCACCTGCGACCACGCGAGGAAGAAGCACGTGCTCACCTTGTCGTGGTCGTCGCGCACCTGGCGGCCCCGTTCCTCGAGGAACTGGCGCGCCCACAGGTGCAGGTTCTCCACCCGAACCCGGTCGGCGACCTCCGGGGCCAACCGGCGGAAGCTGGTGGCATGGGTGCGCAGCAGGGTGGTGACGAGCGTGGTCAGCAGCAGGGGGCCGGTGGTCTGGCGGGCGATCCGCCGCAGCCGGTGCAGGGCGACGACGGTCTTCCCCGTGCCAGCGGGGCCGCTGATCCGGGCCGGTCCGTTGTACTGGCGGTGCACCAGCCGCAGCTGCGTCTCGTCCAGGTAGGTCAACCACTCGGCGAAGGGACCGTTGACCGCCCGCCGCAGCGAGGACTCCCGCAGGTCCTCCGAGTCGAACAGGTTCGCCTCCTCCGGGGGAGGAGCGGTTTCGGGGAGTTCGACGAGGACGTGGTCGGGCAGGGCCGCCGCGATCCGACGCGCCAGCTCGACCGCCGAGGCGCCGCTGAGGACCTGGTAGTCGCGGTCGGTCACCAGCGCGGCCAGGTCGGCGGCGGTGCGCCCCAGGTAGCGGCCGTTGGTCCGCAGGCCCGTGAGGCGGTCGGGACGGATGGCGATCAGTCGGACGGAGGCGATCCGGCGTCCGAAGTCCAGTGGTATCGCCCCGAGAACCCGTTCCGCGCCCCGGTGCAGCCGGCGGATCTCGTCGTCGTCCGGGCGGCGGTCGACGGACAGGAGCGCGGCCACCCCGAACGGGCCCACGACGTAGGCGTCGAGATCCCGTCCGGTGCGAATGGGCAGCGCCCCACTGGAGGGTGACGGCACCAGGAGTCGAACCCCCGAGGAATACCGGTGCAGGAGCTCACCGAGCGCCTGTTGCCCCCAACGCGGTAACTGGCTGAACGTCGCGTGGTGTTCCGCCAGGACATTCCACAGCCGTTGGTGCCGCCGTTCCCGCGCACTGATCACACGAGCCCCCAAACAATCGTGTGCGGCTATTCACTCCTCCTCCCTCGACGTTATTGCCGGCGCACTGGTTTCGAGGAGGGCGTAACCCTGTCGGCGGTGGGGAATTACCCGGTCGGACCAATCCTCGTGAGGATCGGGGGCGAGCACCAGGCCGTTGTTGGCCCCGGGTGACCAACGGCGGCGGTGTCGATCCCAGTCCGCCGCAACCCGCCGCCAATCGGGTGCCGCCCGCTGAGACGGACGCTGCTCTGACACCGGCGGGCTGGTGGCGTCGGTCAGGTGGTGAGCAGAGAAAGGGGCGTCAGTGCCCGTCGCACCTGCTGCCGTTCGGCGCGGTGTGCACCGGGTACTTGCCGTTCTTGTTGAGCGTGATGCGTCCCCGTCCGCACTTCGGGCAGCGGTGGCCGCTCCGAGGGCGTCGGCACCTGGCGAGGTCGCGGTCGTGGACGAATCGTGTCGTCCCCGAGCCGTCGCATTCCCGCTCGCGGGCCCAGGAGATGAACCCGGCGGAGTAGTCGTAGTGGCGGGGAAGGGTCCGTCCCTTCGTCAACGACAGTCGTAGGCAGCAGTCTCGGCAGTGCACCAAGGGAGTCTCCCTCGTCCGTGGTCACGCTCTTGGGTTGTGACAATCGGTGCTTGTTCGGATACCTAAAGTACTGAATCGTTCGATGGAGGCGGAGTCAGGGTGGGTGTGAGCGCCGTGCGAAGGGCGACTGGGTTCGTCGGCGTTGCCCGGACATGCGGTCGCTCGCTCGTCGAGACTGGCCATCCCGGGCCTACCGCATGCTTCGCTCGCCGAGTAGCGCCGGCCTCCGAGGACTAGCGCGGCAAACCAACACCACCGGGCCGAGGCTTTGAGACCACCTGCTCGTCGAACAGCTCATCGAGCCTTGGACGAGCACCGCGCTGCCCGCCTGACGCTCAGCGCCTGCCTCGTGGGAATACGAATGATGAGTTGCCAGCTGGGGCGGTCATCACGCATCCCACGCCTGGTGACCACACCTGATCGGCCACGTCACGGGGTGTCTACGGTGCGAGAAGCCGCAACACGTTGCTCGATCCCAAGCTGTCACTCAGCTGGAACCTCGTAGGAGCGATGAGGACCTGCGAGGGGACAGCACGCCCCTGCCCGCCGACGTGATGTTGGAACTCCTCGTAGGAGCGATGAGGACCCGGGGCGATCATCCCCACCCCGTGGCCCGACCTGTTGGAACTCCTCGTAGGAGCGATGAGGACGTGCACATGCAGCGCGTTCGCCCACGAGGCGAAGGGTTGGAACTCCTCGTAGGAGCGATGAGGACGAGACGGCCGGCCCGGACCTCACCCGAGACGACCTGTTGGAACTCCTCGTAGGAGCGATGAGGACCGCTGCATGACCCCGACGCGCCGGCTGCCATCCGGTGGTTGGAACTCCTCGTAGGAGCGATGAGGACCCGCATCGGAGCGAGCGTCATGGCTCTGGGAGATCTCGTTGGAACTCCTCGTAGGAGCGATGAGGACCCCTCGCCGCAGCCCTGGGCGGCCCGTGGGGTTTGGGTTGGAACTCCTCGTAGGAGCGATGAGGACCCACGAATCCGCCAGGCTCACCGCCCGGCACAACCTGTTGGAACTCCTCGTAGGAGCGATGAGGACGCGCGGCGGACACGTGCCGCTCGATGCCATCGAAGCGTTGGAACTCCTCGTAGGAGCGATGAGGACATGATGTCCACGCAGGGACGGTACCTGGCGTTGCTGTTGGAACTCCTCGTAGGAGCGATGAGGACCATCAACCTCACGCCCCACCCCATCCGGATCTACGGGTTGGAACTCCTCGTAGGAGCGATGAGGACATGGAGGACGGTGTCGGTGCCGTCAGCGAACAGCCGTTGGAACTCCTCGTAGGAGCGATGAGGACCCGGCGCCGGCCCTGGATGACGCGTGCGCAGCTCCGGTTGGAACTCCTCGTAGGAGCGATGAGGACGCGGCAGCGGTGGATCGCCACCGTGAGCCTCGGCACGTTGGAACTCCTCGTAGGAGCGATGAGGACACCGCAGCACCGAACGAGGTTCCGGGTGGACTTTACGTTGGAACTCCTCGTAGGAGCGATGAGGACCCGAGAGTAAAGTCGCAGGTCAGCATACACCTGGACGGCTGCAACGACGCCCGATTCGCAGCGAACCCGAGGTTTGACATCAGACCCGGGGGGTTCGCTGAAATTCGGCTGCACGTGGTGGTGGCTCCCGTCTCCAACTACCCGGCGTCTCCGTGGCAGGGACGCAGCTCGGTGAGCAGGGGGCGAAGCGTTGCGCCCGCCGAGCCCAACCGCGTTCCGGCCGTCCAGCAAGGCTATCGGGCACGTGCCTCCTGCCAGACGCCGAACCGAGCCGGCTCCTGCCTCCTCCGGTGCGCCGAACCCGCTCCTCCGAATGGCCCGCCCACGCGGCGCGATGGCGGCTTCGATGGTGGCCGGGCAGTGGGGACGTCGCGAGTGCGCGGATACCTCGTCCGCCGGCAGCTCGGGCACCTGGCTCGTGGGCGCGCATCCCCCGAGAACCGACCGGACATCCGGGGTTTGGACGCGCCGGGTGGTGTCCCCGCCGCGTACCGTGGTGGTGACGGGTTTTCTTCCGGCCTGCCGTTGGCTCCGTGGATTTTCCTTGCTGTACTGGCCGGGTGGAAACCGACAGCGCGCCGCCCCGGGACCGGGTCGAGCTGACCTCGGGATGGGACAGCGTCGCCGTCCTGGTTGACGGGCGGTGGCTCGAACGCCGGCCGAGGCGCCCGGAGGTCGCCGCCGCGCTGCTCCGCGAGTCCCGGCTGCTGCCGTGGCTGTCCGGTCGGTTGCCGATCCGCGTGCCCACACCCACGGTCGTCCAGTCCGACCCGTTCGTCGTCCGCCACGAGCTGGTGCCGGGGCAGCCGATCAGGGAGTTCACCGCGGAGCAGGGCACCGCCCTGGGCGGCTTCCTGGCCGCCCTCCACGTGGTGGACCCCGTCGAGGCGGTGGCCCACGGGCTGTTCACCCGCCGGGCCACCCGGCAGCAGCGTTCCCGTCTTCTGCTCCGCCTCACCTCCGAGGTGGTGCCGCTGTTGCCGACGGCCCACCGCCCGCGCGCCGAGCGGTTGTTGTCGGCCGTGTCCTCGTTACCCGCGGACCACGTGGTGCACGGTGACCTCGGCCCGGAGCACGTCCTCACCGTCAACGGCGAGATCACCGGCGTCATCGACTTCGGGGACGTGCACCTCGGGGATCCGGCGATCGACCTCGCCTGGGCGTTGTACGGCACGCCCGAGCACTTCGCGCGGGCGCTGGTGGCGGCGTACCTCCCGTCGCAGGACACGGTGGAGCGTGCCCTGCTGTGGCACCAACTGGGTCCCTGGCACGAGGTGTTGCAAGGGTTGGACACCGGGGACGGTGCACTGGTGGATTCCGGTATCGCGGGCGTGCTCCGACGGCTCGGCAGCTGACGTCGACCAGCAACCGGCCTGCGGCGAGGTGCCGTAGCCACGGGGGACGGCCGAGGTTGTCGCTGCGGCCGAAGGGTTCGCGTGACTGGTCCGCGAACAGGTGGTGACCCCGCTGCTGGCGGACGGGGTCGAGGACGAACCGGCGTTCCGCACTGCTGGGCGGCCCGCCGGACATCGGGCGCGGGTTGGAGCAGGGGAGCAGGTCGGGCGAACGCGGTTCCGCCGGGAGGCACGACGATGCCGGACGCGGCCGCGACACCGTCGAAACGGGACGGGCACGGCGGCGCACCACCCCACCTGAGCGGATCGCTGGTGGCTGGCCGTGGCCGCCGCGCGGAGAACACGCCGACCAGGTCTCCGCCGGCAGGGACGCGAAAGCCCGGCGGAGGCGTGGGCGGCCGCACGTCGGTCCGCGAGGTGGCGATCCAGCGGGCAGGAACACTTTCGCGAACCCGGCCTCGGCTCGGGAGGTGGGTGCTCGCCAGGCGAACCGGAAGGACGTGCCACATGCTGGCATGCCGACCTGGGCACGGCTCTGTCCGCGGATCTCGTCGCGATTCGGGTCCCCGCCCGGTCGAAGGGCTCCGTGACTCGTCCGTGAGCCGCGCGCGGGAGCAGGAGCCACGCGGTTCGCGGCACGACGTGCCCTCGCCGCCCTGACCGGGCATCCCCCAACCGGGCTGGGCCGGGTCGGTTGCGCGGACGTCGGTACAGGCTTCTGCTCCACGGCGAAGCGGCGACGACCCCGCCTCGTCGGGGTTCGAGCGCGTCGGGCTTGTCGCCTTCCGGGCGTGTATCAGGCCCCGAGGATGTCTCCGACCAGCTTCTGCACCCGGGGGATGTCGGCGAGGGGCTCGCCGTCTCGTTCCGGAACGGGTTCGCTGGCGGCTTCGAGCGGGTTCACGAGTCGATGCAAACCGACGCGCGCCAGTGTCCCGTCCAGCTCCGTGATACCGCTGAGCGCGAGGACGGACACGCCTTGGTCGAGCGCGGCCATGAGTCGTGCCACGTCATCGGCCGGTAGGCGTTCGGTGTCCGGTCGGGCTTCGGTCGCGATGCGCCCGTAGGCGTCGATCACCCGCCGCATGCGTTCACGGAGGGCCTTGACGAGCTCGTCGTCCCTGGCGGCCGTGGCGATGAACTCCAGCGTCGCGAGCCCGAATCCTCGCACCAGCCACGCGACGTCCACATCAGCGGCACCTGGTTCAGCGGCGCCGGTGGTGGTGCCGACCTTCCGGAGTGGATTCCATCCCCCGCCGTTCAGCGTCTCCAGGTTGTAGTCCATCGCGGCGAGGAACAGGTCCGACTTGCCGTTGAAGTTCGAGTACACCGCGCCCTTGGAGAAGCCCGCCTCGCCAGCGATGCCTTCCAGGCTCGCGGTGTGGTAGCCGTCGCGTGCGAACGCGTGGAGCGCCGCGATGACCAGCGCTTCACGGGTCTCTTTTCGTCGTTCGGCCTGTGTCCGCCGTGTGCGGGGCGGAGGGGCTGAGCGGCTACCGGCCATGCCCTGATCCTACCGGTTGACCTACCACCCGTATCTGGATACCGTCGGTATGAAGATACCGACGGTATCAAAATCTGGAGGGTGTGTGCCGTGAGTCGTGCCGTGTTGGAGGTGGACGACCTCACCCGCCGGTTCGGTGCGGTCGTCGCGAACGACGGGATCGGACTGCGGGTGCGGCCCGGGGAGGTGGTCGGGTTGCTGGGCCACAACGGCGCGGGCAAGACGACGCTGGTCTCGCAGGTGGTCGGTCTGCTGCGACCCGATGGTGGGACGATCAGGGTCGCGGGTACTGACGCTGTCGCCGCACCGGCGACAGCGCGCCGGTGCGTGGCGCTTCAGCCCCAGGCTCAGGCGCCCTTGGACGGGCTCACCCCGAGGATGGCGATCGAGATCGCCGGTCGACTCAGGGGCATGTCCCGCGCCGACTCGCGAGCTGGTGCGCGCGCCCTGGCTGACGAGCTGGACATCGGCGAGTGGTTCGACCGTCCAGCGACCCCCGACGGCGGCGGGCTGTCAGGCGGCGTCCGCCGCCTCACCGCGTTCGCCATGGCAGCCGTCGCGCCGGTGCCGCTGATCGTCCTCGACGAGCCGACCAACGACGTCGACGCGGCTCGACGTCGCCGCCTGTGGAAGGTGGTGCGTCGCCTCGGCGACGAAGGGGCGGGCGTGCTGCTCGTCACCCACAACGTCACGGAGGCGGAGCGGGTGGTGGACGCACTCGTCATCCTCGATCACGGCAGAGTCGTCGCCGCAGGGTCCCCCAGCCAACTCCGAGGATCAAGCGACGCGGACCTCCAGCTCGAACTCTCGCTCCACCCGGACGGCGAGGACCCGTCCGAGTCCATCGCCCAGGTGCCCATTCCGATCAACCGGCGGGTCCGAGCCGGACGGCGGGTGCTCCTGACCCTCGCCGCCGTCGACGCCGAGCCGGCCGTCGCGTGGGCCACGGCACTGCGGAGAACCGAACGGATCGACGGCTACTCCCTGGCTCCGGCCACCCTCGAGGACGCCTACCTCGCCGCCACGTCGAGCGCCAACGCGAACACGACACGTACGGAAGATGCCGCTGATGTCTGAGCAGAACACCCTCTCGCCACCAGCACCCAGGTCCGCCGGGGTGCCGCCGCGTATCGGGATCTGGCTGAGCTACGGAAACCTGTTGCGCTGGATGATGGCCCAGACCGGCGCCATGCTCCCGTTCGTCATCGTCGTCCAGGCGCTGCTCGCGGCTGGGATCATCATCGGGTTCGGCTTCGTCATCCCCGACATCGACACCTCGTCGGCCCAGTTCCTCTCCACCGGCACGCCCACCGTGCTCCTGATGTTCATCGGGCTCGTCATGGTGCCCCACAGCGTGGCTCAGGCACGCACCACCGGCACGTTCACCTACCTGCGGTCGCTACCGGTGCCACGGCCGCTGCTCCTGCTGGCCGACCTGGCGATCTGGCTCCTCGTCGCCCTGCCCAGCGTCGCCGTCGCCGTGGTCGTGGCGCACCTGCGCTACGGATTCGGCTACTCCTTCGACTGGCCTGTCCTCCTGACCGCGTCCGTCCTCGCCTCGGTCACCGCAACGGCGGTCGGCTATGCGATCGCCGTGTCCCTGCCGCCGCTCATCACACAGCTCGTCACCCAGGTACTGGTGTTCTTCGTGATGCTCTTCTCGCCGGTCACCTTTCCGGCGAGCCAGCTCCCGGCCTGGTTCCAGGCAGTCCACGACGTGCTCCCGTTCAGGGCGGCCGCTGACCTGCTCCGTGCGGGACTGCTCGCGGACACCTACACCGCGAGTTGGCGCGACCTCGTCGTCCTTCTCGTCTGGTGCGCTCTCGGGGTCGCCATCGGTGTCCGCGCGCTGACCCGCCGGGACTGACCGTCCTCATCGCCCACGGGGTCTGATCTCCCCCGAAGCCGTGGAGTCACGGCGCTGCCGTGCCTGCTCGGCAGTGGGACACCGTCCTCGGCGTCTCCGCCAGGAGACCGGGCGCAGCTGGCCGTCGCCGACGCGTGCGTGGTCTCCGTCGAGTGGCTCGGCGAGGTGCGCCGGGCCTGCCTCCTCCGGCGGGCGAGGAGCGGCGGCCTCGCCCCCGGTCGTCGCTCCATCCGCCACCGCCGGAGCCCCGCCCGGCCGGCCCGAGGTGCCGCGCGCGTGCCGCCGGTTGGGCGGCGAGGGACCAGGACTCCAGGTGGGGGATCGGGCTCCGTGTCGATCAGGAGGACGCGCGGGGGCATGCTGCCGTGCGTCCTCCAGGTCACCTCCTGCCTCAGGCGAAGGAGAAGCCAGCGAACGGCCCGGACATATCAACACGTATCGTCCTGTTCGTGGCTGAGGACCGTGACTCCTGCGAACTGTTGTGCCTGGACCTGCCGCAAGCCGAGGCGATCCGAGCGGACCTGCCGGCCCTGGACGAGGTCGAACCAGCAGCCGCCGTAGCACGCGCTCTCGGCGACCCGACCAGGCTGCGGATCGCCGCCGCCTTCCGCGAGGGCGGCGAACTCTGCGTCTGCGACGCCTCCTGGATCGTGGGCCAGGCCAGGAACCTGGTGTCCCACCACCTGCGGCAGCTGAAGGCGGTCGGCCTGGTGACGTCCCGACGGGACGGGAAGCTCGTGATGTACCGGCTCACCGAACGCGGGCACATTCTGGTCGGCGTCATCCTGGGTGCCGAGCCCTTGGCCCCGACCGCGACCACGACCTCCGCCGGAATGACCTCGTCTTCGCACGTCAGCGGGTGACGAAGGCCGGCCGGGTCACCTGAGCCGCCCGACCATGAGCGGCGTGGTGAGGAGCCGCATGGCTGCTCGGTCCGGGAGTGAGGCTCCCTCGCCCAGCCCGACCTCCTACCCGCTGGTGACCCACGGCGACACCTACCGGGGCTATGCCTCCCGGACGGGGTGTTACATGCCGGAGGAGGGCGGAGCCCAGGAACACGGTGGTGGCGCGAACGGCTGCCGGGTTCCACTTCGGAGTCGACGCGGAGACCAGCGGTCGGGGGCGTGCCGACGACCGGCATACTGGGTGTCGGAGGCATGCGGTGGAGATCAGGGCTTCGAGAGAAGTGAATGAAAAAGGGGCAACTGCTCCACAACGCCGCAGGTCAGGAAGTGTCCTCCCCGCGCACGCGGGGCTGTTCCTGCCCACCACATCCCGGGTGGCGCAGCTGCTGTGTCCTCCCCGCGCACGCGGGGCTGTTCCTCGAGGAGCGGGCGGCCGGGGAGTCCACGCCGCGTCCTCCCCGCGCACGCGGGGCTGTTCCGTCCATTGTGGCCCCGATCATGTACACCAACTGGTCCTCCCCGCGCACGCGGGGCTGTTCCGGCATCGCGGGCCGAGGAGCTGTTGGGGCGCACGTCCTCCCCGCGCACGCGGGGCTGTTCCCGTCACGCTCATCGAGTTCGTGGCGGCGGAGAGGTCCTCCCCGCGCACGCGGGGCTGTTCCCAGATGACCACGACCACGGGTGCCGCCCCGTCCGTCCTCCCCGCGCACGCGGGGCTGTTCCGCCCGTGAACGACGCGTTCGGGCACCGGGTCGGCGTCCTCCCCGCGCACGCGGGGCTGTTCCGGTTGATCGAACATCGCTTGGCGTAAAGGATCGTCCTCCCGCCTTCGGCTCCCAGGTCCTCTACAGGGCACTCCTTCGCCAGCGCAAGGGGGGCGGAGAGGGGCACCAGTGGGCGTCCAGCGGACCTCCCAAACAGTGCCTAACCTCGTGATTGTCCGCCGGGGTCGCACTGCGATGAGCTGGTCCCATGCCCCTACGCCACTGCCTGCTCGCCCTGTCCGTCGCGATGGCGTGGGGGCTGAACTTCGTCGCCATCAGCGTCGCGTTGGAGCACTTTCCGCCGCTGTTCCTGGTGGCGTTGCGGTTCGCGGTGGTCGCCGTCCCGACCGTCCTGTTCGTCCCCGCCCCTGGGGTTCCCCTGCGGTGGCTGCTCGGCTACGGCTGCGGGTTCGGCATCGTGCAGTTCCTCTTCCTCTTCTGGGGTATGGCGGTGGGCATGTCGACAGGTCTGGCGTCGCTGGTGCTGCAAGCCTCGGCCCCCTTCACCGTGCTGCTCGGGGCGACGGTGCTCCGAGAACGGATCAGCGCCCGCCAGCTGGTCGGCATCCTCGTCGCCGTGGGAGGGCTGGCGGTGGTGGGTTGGTACCGGGCCGAGATCGCCAGCGTCGTCCCCTTCCTGCTCACCTTGGCCGGCGCCTTCGGCTGGGCGGTGGGCAACATCTGCGCGCGGCAGGCGAAGCCGAGCGATCCGGTCCGGCTGATGCTGTGGATGTGCGCGGTCCCGCCGTTGCCCATGCTCGCGTTGGCACTCGTGGTCGAGGGGCCGACCCGGATCGGCATCTCCCTCACCACGCTGGGCACGCCCGGCGCGTGGGCGGCGCTGCTCGGGCTGGCCTACACGGTGCTCATCGCGGGCGTCCTCGGTTCCGGCGCCTGGACCTGGTTGTTGGCCCGGCACCCGGCGGGTGTGGTCGCGCCGTTCTCGATGTTGGTGCCGGTGGTCGGGATGACGGCGGCCTGGCTGGTCCTGCGGGAGACCGTCGCCGCGTGGGAGCTGCTCGGCGGGTTCCTGATCGTCGGCGGGGTACTGCTCGGATCCACCGGTCGGCGAGGGACCACCACGTCATCGCCGCGGGTCGCGCCGCCGGTGGTTCCCGAGCCGGAGGTGCGGGGGATGCGCGACCGGTGAACCCGCCCCCGCCTGGATGAGGCCAGCCTGCGGTTCGGAAACGGGGTGTCGAGCGGTCGTTCTCCGGAGAACGGTCGTGACGGCTGGCTGTTGGGCGCGGTGACGCCGCAAGTTCGAGTGTTTCCGCTCGACTGGAGCAACGCGGGTTGTCGTTCCGGATTTGGTCTCGGCCCGAGGGGTACCGGAATTCCTCACCGAATGACCTGATCGTCCGTGTTCGCGTATGCGCGTCGTCCTCGGAAACGGACGTGCGTTTCGAGACCGTCGTCATTCCGCCGGTTCCCCTGGGGCGGAGATTTCCAGGGTGGGAACGAGCTAGGCCGTTCGCGTGATGAGAAGCCACGGTTGGCGGCATCGGTCGACCCAAGTGCTCTTACCTGCGGTAACCGGGCACTGTGCTGTGGTGAGGGGTACGAGCGCCCCGGGGGGAGGGTGTGGTGAGCAGGAGACTCCGCATTCAGTGGCTGCGAATCCGGGACGATCGAGGAACCTGGCAGCAGCGGTACGATCTTGACGGGTCGCTCGTGGCCGTGGTCGGCCCGATCGACCGGGGCAAGACGTCGATGATCGAGTGCGTGGACTTCCTGTTCGGACGGACGGTCCAGTTCCGGGGGGCGGTGGACCGGCGGTTGCGCGCGGTTCAGGCCCAGATCCAGATCGGGGACGGTACCTACCGCGTCACCCGGGACCGCGACCACCCGGGGACGGTGCGGGTGGAGGAAACCGACGGTACCTCCGTAGGCCGTTTCCCGTTGCGGTCGCAGGGCGAGACGCCGTCGTGGTCGACGTGGCTGTTGATGCGGCTTGGCCTGGACGAGAAGTTCGCCTCGGTCCGGCTGCCCGGGGACAAGCGGCTGAGCTTCGCCGAGGACCTGGTGCCCTACCTGCACATTCGGCAGGAGGACATCGACCGGTTCGTCGTGCGGCCGTCGTCGCGGACAACCCCACGGCTGGCGGTGTTCAAGCTGCTCCTGCACCTCAGCACCCCGGAAACGGAACGGCTGGCTGGCGCGATCGCCGACACGAGGAACCGCATCACGCTCCAGCGGCGCAAGGCACGGGACCTCGCGCGGTTCCTCAGGTCCTCGGACACCACCAGCGAGAAGGCCCTTGACGCTGAGCTCGTGACGCTGCGGGAACGTGAACGCGAGGCGCGGGACGTGGTGGCACGGTTGCGCTCGGCGGCGAACGCGTCCGCCACGCACATGGCGCACCTCCACCGCCAGGTCGACGAGGCCCGGGCCCGCCTGAGCGAGGCCGAGGACACCGTGGAGCGAGATTACCGGCGCCATCAGGAGGCGCGCTCCAAGGTCGGGGCACTGCGGGAGTCGTTGTCACGCTTGGACGCGATCGAGGATGCCGAGCCGCGCGAGCGCGAGCAGCTGACCTACGAGTTCGGCGCCTGTCCCGCCTGCCGCCAGGGTCTGGGCGAGCGGGTGGTACCTCCCGGGCACTGCGGCGTCTGCGTCCTGCCGCTGCCGGCTGCCGCCGTGAAGGCGGAGCGGGCCCGCC
>NZ_AGVX02000361.1 GCF_000239155.1 Actinoalloteichus spitiensis RMV-1378 | reverse complement strand
GGGGGTTCGGGCGTCGGGAGCACGGGGCAGCCGCTACCGGATCCGGGAGCCGTCGACGCCTGAGCGGTGGCCGCGCCACGCGGTGCCCGACGCCGGCCGTCCGGTGCCGGCCCGCCGGGCGGGTGAGCCGCGGATGCCCCGCAGGGGGCGGTGTTCCCCGCCGGGGCGGAACTCGGGTCGGGCGTGCGGGACGAGGACGGCGGGACGGGAGCGGGCCGTGCCGCGCGTGGTTCCCGGTCCGCCTCCGCCTGGTGGGGTTCGCGCGTTCCGGGAAGGACGGCCCGACGGCCTTCCCCGCCCGGCCGGCCCGGGTGGGACCGGGAGGCAGCGTGCTCGCCACCTGGCCCCGTTCCGCTGAGGACTTCCGGGGCGGATGCCGGCCGCCCGGCCCCGGTTGGACCCGGTCGACCAGGTGGACGCGGCGCTCCACCGGCTCGTGAACGCCCGCGGGCGGCGAGCACCTGGCTCGCCGGAGCGCTTCCGGCTCACCACCCGCCCGCCGCACCGCGACCGCCCGGGCGATGGCCCGGGGGCGGGGGCCTCAGGTGAGCAGGTACCGGGACGCGGTGCGCCGGTACTCCTGTTCGGGATCGCCCAGATAGGCCCACGGCACCGGGTGCAGCCGGTCCTCCATCCCGAGCAGGTGGCGGCGGGTCCTCGGTAGGTCGCCGGCCTGGGAGAGCGCCGCCGCGAAGAGGTTGTGGGCTTCCCTGGCGCGGAGGTGCGGCACCGGGTCCCTGGCCCACTTGTCGGAGGCGTCGACGAGTTCGCGGGCGTTGTCCTCGAAGTACCGGGTGTGGATCCGGAAGTACTCCACGCGCTTCCTGGCGCGGTACGTCTCCTCCAGGTTGTGCAGGTACACCTCGAAGTGGGCGAGCGGCAGCACCGCGGTGAGGGGGTGGCCGGCGGGAGCGCGGGCCACGGTCTCGCGGGCGAAGCTGAGCATCGCCTCGTGCGAACCGCCCCACTTGGCGGCGAGCGCCTGCACCCGGTACCAGTGCGCGGGGTAGAGGGTGGGCGAACGGAGCACGGCCTCCGACCACACCTCGTCCTGCTGTTCGCGGTCGACCTGGAGGCCCTGGCCGACGCACACCAGCACCATCCAGGGGCAGGGGTCCTCGGCCAGCCGCGCGGCGGCCTCGTGCAGCGGGGCCACGGCCTTGCGGAGGATCGAGAAGAAGATCTGGTACCTGTCGTGGCCCACTTCCTCGGCGACGCCGTCGCCGCGCACGGTCCAGGCCTCGTGCCGGTAGGCACTGCCCGCGAGCAACCAGAGCTCGGGATCGTCCGTGGCAGCGGCGGCGTCGGCGATCTCGTCCGCCCTACCGATGAACGCCCTGCCGAGCACGTCGGTGCGCAGGGCGCGGGTCTCGTGGTCGTCCCTGCACTCCTCGAGGACGGTGCGCGCCGCGACCAGGGAGCCGGTCTCCACGGCGGCGTCCAGGACCGTGTCGTCGTACGGATGTCCGAGGACCATCTCCTCCGGACCGGCTTGCCTTCTCCGTCTGCTGAACAAGCGCACCGGGGGACTCTAGAGCCGCTGGCATCCCGGGAGCCAGCCTGTGTCCGCGTTGTGATCAAACACGCCGGCGGTGGCCGACACGCCAGGGCGGCCCCGGGCTCGTCGGATGGCAGCGTGTCCTCCTGATGGGGGAAGGAGCCCGCCGGCGGGCTCCTTCCCCCGGTGGCGTCCGGTCGCTGGTGAGGCGTGTTCGGCGGGGATCCGCTCGTCGTCGGGGGCCGCCCCCGCTCACCCGGACGGGCCGGGGTGCGCGACGCCGGGACGGGCCCGTCCGCCGGGGGACGGTACGGACTCCGTTCGCGCATGGCGCACGAGGCCTCCTGGGCCTCGACGGCGGGCTCCTTCCCCCGGTGGCGTGGCGTCGTGGGCCCCGTCCCCGCCCCCGGCCACCTAGGCTGGGGCGGTGCGCACCGAGGAGACGCCGGATCTCGCCCCGTTGGAGACGGCGATGGAGTTGTTGGACCGGCACGCCACCCTGAACGACCGGTACCGGCGCCTGGTCAGCGACGCGCGCCCGGTGTTCGTGGAGCCAGCCCCGCGTACCAGCCAGGTGCGGGGAGTGGCGAAGAAGCTCATCGTGCTCGTGCGGGCCGCGCGCGGGGAACTCGACCGGGTTCTGACCCCCGACCAGGTCGCCGCCGTCGAGCGCGGCGAGCGGGTGGCGTGGTCGCTGCTTCGTGACGAGCGGTCCTCGGCGCCGGCGGGGCCCGCCGGCGACCAGGGCGGGGCCGAACCCCGGTGACGGGTGGGTGACGACCGGAGGAGATGGGGCTGATGGGGCGAACCGGCGCGGAGGGTGAACCGACCGGGGGTGGCCGGCCGCCCGCGCCGAGCGGTGGTGGCTCGCACCGCTCCGGCGCGGACCGGCCCGACCCCGCCGGTGGTGCCGAGGGGCCAGGCGGTCGCACTAACCCGGCGCTCGACCGGTTGGGCGCGGCGAGGTACCTGGCGGTCACCACCTTCCGGCGGTCCGGTCGACCGGTGGTGACACCGGTGTGGGTCGCCCGGGACGGGGACGCGCTCGTCGTGTGGACGGTCGCGGACTCCGGGAAGGTGAAGCGCGTGCGGCACACGCCCACGGTGCGCCTCGCCCCGTGCGACGTGCGGGGCCGGGTGACCGGCCCGGAAACCGGCGGACGGGCGGTCGTCCTCGGTCCCGAGGGCAGCGCCCGGGCTCGGCGCCTGGTCTCGCGTCGCTACGGCCTGCTGGGGTGGCTCCTCATCACTCTGAGCACCCTGCGCCGGGGCCGAACCGGGACGGTGGGCCTGCGGATCGTGCCCGCTGGTGGCTGAACGACCAGGTGTTCCTGCCTGTCGCGTCCGCCGTCACCGCTGGCCAGGACGGCGCTGCGGGTCCGCTGGCTTCGGTCGGGGGTGGCGGAGCGCCAACGGGGGAACGCCGGGTGGTGGGGTGTGGACCCGGGCGGCGGCGAGCGCCGGTGCGCGCGGCGGCCGAACGCGGTGGGAGGAGTGGCCGTCGTGGCGGCATCCGGGTTCCCAGCCCGCCGGGTCGCGGGGACCTCGGTCGAGGGAGTCCCGAGGGCGGCCGGTGGGCGGCGCGGCGCACGCCCGCGTCGCTGCCCGCGGCCGTCGTTGCCAGGCGCGTCCCGGCTCGTGGGGAGTCCGGTGCGGTCGGAGAGAGCGGACCGGTCGGTGTGCGCGGTGTGGGGGGCACGGGATGCCGACGTCGTCCGGTGGAGGTGGGCCGAGGCGGCGGTAGCCAGGGGTGCGGGGTGCGGCGCGGGGGGTGCTGAGCGCCCGGTCGGCGGGCGGCGCGGCTCCCGGGCTGGTGGGCATGAGGGAAGCGCCCCGCGTGCCACCTGCTGGCGAGTGGGCCGTGGCGGGAGGGGCGAGGGCGCTCCGCCCGTTCCTCCCCGGCACAGGGGAGTCGTCTCCGTCACCCGACCGTTGATTGAGATTGCATGGATGTGCATAATCATCCACATGACGTTTCGGGTGGCGGTGACCGGAGCCAGCGGGTACGCGGGTGGTGAGCTGCTTCGGCTGCTGCTCGCGCACCCCGAGGTGGAGATCGGTGCCCTGACGGCGGCCAGCTCGGCGGGGTCCCGGCTGGGGGAGCACCACCCGCAGCTCGCGCCACTGGCCGACCGCGTCCTGGTGGAGACCTCCCCCGAGCGGCTCGCCGGTCACGACGTGGTGTTCCTGGCCCTGCCCCACGGCCACTCGGCCGCCATCGCGGAGCGGCTCGGCGAGGGGACGCTCGTCGTGGACTGCGGCGCCGACTTCCGGCTCACCGATCCCGCCGCCTGGCAGCGGTGGTACGGCGGCGACCACGCCGGCAGCTGGCCCTACGGCCTGCCCGAGCTGCCCGGCGCCCGCGACCGGCTCCGAGCTGCCCGGCGGATCGCCGTCCCCGGCTGTTTCCCGACCGCCGCCTCCCTCGCGTTGGCCCCCGCCCTGCGTGCCGGGATCGTCGAACCCGACGTGGTCGTGGTCGCCGTCACCGGCACCTCGGGAGCGGGTCGAGCGCTCAAACCCCACCTCCTGTCGGCCGAGGTCATGGGGTCCGCCAGCGCGTACGGCGTTGGTGGGGTCCACCGGCACACCCCGGAGATCGTCCAGAACCTCACCAGCCTCGTCGACGGCGACGTCCGGGTGTCCTTCACGCCCGTGCTCGCGCCGATGCCCCGGGGAATCCTCGCCACCTGCAGCGCGCCGCTGACGGCGGTGCCCACCGGCCCGGAACGCGCCCGGGAGGTCTTCGAGGACGCCTACCGGGACGAGCCGTTCGTCCAACTGCTCCCCGAGGGCACCTGGCCCACCACCGCCGGAACCCTGGGCGCGAACAACGTCCAGCTCCAGGTCGCCGTGGACCCGGACGCCGGCCGGCTCGTCGTCGTCGCCGCCGTCGACAACCTCACCAAGGGCACGGCCGGTGGCGCCGTGCAGAGCATGAACCTCGCGCTCGGGCTGCCCGAGACGACCGGACTGTCGACCGTGGGAGTCGCACCATGAGCACACCACCCCCCGCATCCCCCGGCGGACTCACCCTGGACCGCGCGCGCGGCGTCACCACCGCCGCCGGGTTCCGCGCCGCCGGGGTCGCCGCCGGTATCAAGGAGTCGGGCCACCGGGACCTGGCACTCGTGGTCAACGACGGACCGGCCGACGTCGCCGCCGCCGTCTTCACCACCAACCAGGTCAAGGCCGCTCCCGTCCTCTGGTCCCAGCAGGTCCTCCGGGAACGCCGCGTCCGGGCCGTCGTCCTCAACTCGGGGTGCGCCAACGCCTGCACCGGCCCCGAGGGCTTCCAGGACACCCACACCACCGCCGAGCGGGTGGCCGAGGCCCTGGGCGTCGGCGCCGGCGAGGTCGCGGTCTGCTCCACCGGGCTCATCGGCGAACGGCTCCCGATGGACCGGGTGCTGCCCGGGGTGGCGGCCGCCGCCGACGCGCTGGCCAGCACCGACCAGGCGGCCCTGGACACCGCCACCGCCGTCATGACCACCGACTCCGTGCCCAAGCAGGTCTCGACCACCCACCCGGCCGGCTGGTCGGTCGGCGGCCTGGCCAAGGGCGCCGGCATGTGCGCGCCCAACATGGCCACCATGCTGTCGGTGATCACCACCGACGCCGTGGTCGACTCCTCCCTGCTCGATTTCGCGCTCCGGGCCGCCGTCGCCCGAACCTTCCACCGGCTCGACATCGACGGCTCCACCTCCACCAACGACACCGTCCTGGTGCTCGCCTCCGGAGCCTCACGCGTCAGCCCGGACGTGGGAGCCTTCACGGGTGCGCTCACCGAGGTGTGCGCCGACCTGGTGGCGCAGCTCCAGGCCGACGCCGAGGGGATGACCAAGCGGGTGCGCATCGAGGTGGTGGGCGCCGCGACCGAGGGCGACGCGGTCCGCGTGGCCCGCACCATCGCCGAGGACCACCTCGTCGGAACGGCCCTGTTCGGTTCCGACCCCAACTGGGGCCGCATCGCGATGGCGGTCGGCCGTGCGGACGCCGAGGTCGACCCCAACCGCCTGGACATCCGGCTCAACGGTGTCCTGCTCTGCGCCGGCGGGGTCAAGGCCGCCGAGCGGGACGAGGCCGACCTGTCCGGACCGGAAATCCTGGTCGAGGTGGACCTGCACGTCGGGGACGACGCCACCTTCGTCCTCGCCACCGACCTCTCCCACGGGTACGTCGAAGAGAACAGCGCGTACTCCTCATGAGCGCCCACACGAGCGGCCCAGGAGGGGCCCAGAGCACCGGGCGGACGTCCGAGCCGGAGCCCGGGGAGGCCCGCGACCGGCTCAGCGAGGCCGCCGCCAAGGCCGCCGTGCTCGTCGAGGCCCTGCCCTGGCTCGAACGGTTCCACGGCGCCACCGTGGTGGTGAAGTACGGCGGGAACGCGATGGTCGACGAGGAGCTCAAGCGGGCCTTCGCCCAGGACATGGTGTTCCTCCGCCTGGCGGGCCTGCGGCCGGTGGTCGTGCACGGCGGTGGACCCCAGATCAGCGCGATGCTCACTCGGCTGGGGATGCCGGGGGAGTTCCGGGGCGGGCTCCGCGTCACCACCCCGGAGACGATGGACGTGGTGCGGATGGTGCTCTTCGGCCAGGTCGGCCGCGAACTCGTCGGGCTCATCAACGCCCACGGGCCCTACGCGGTGGGCATCTCCGGCGAGGACGCGGGGCTCTTCACCGCGGCCCGCCGACCCGCCCTGGTCGACGGGACACCGGTGGACGTCGGCCTGGTGGGTGACGTCGTCGAGGTCAACCCCGACGCCGTCCTCGACATCATGCACGCCGGCCGCATCCCGGTGGTGTCCACCATCGCCCCCGACGCCGACGGCGTCGTCCACAACGTCAACGCCGACACGGCGGCGGCGGCGCTGGCCGTGGCGTTGCGCGCGGCCAAGCTCGTCGTGCTCACCGACGTGGAGGGGCTGTACGCGGACTGGCCCGACCGCTCCTCGCTGCGGACGCGGGTGAGCGCGTCCGAACTGGAACGGCTGCTGCCCGGGCTGGCCAGCGGGATGGTCCCCAAGATGGAGGCCTGCCTGCGCGCCGTGCGCGGCGGCGTTCCCGCCGCGCACGTGATCGACGGCCGGTTGGCCCACTCCGTGCTGCTGGAGGTCTTCACCCAGCAAGGGGTGGGCACGATGGTGTTGCCCGGTGAACCCGAGGACGCCTCGGGCGGACAGGACGAGGACGACCAGGGATGAGCAGCTCGAACAGCGAGGGGCAGCGGCGGTGGCGGACCGCCATGATGAACAACTACGGCACGCCCGGCCGCACGCTGGTCAGCGGGCGGGGCGCGCACGTCACCGACGCCGACGGCCGCCACTACCTCGACCTCTACTCGGGCATCGCCGTCAACGCGCTGGGCCACGCGCACCCCGCCGTGGTCAGGGCCGTCAGCGACCAGATCGCCCGCCTGGGCCACGTCTCGAACTTCTTCGCCACCGAACCCGCGCTCGACCTCGCCGAGCTCCTGCTCGACCACACCGGCTTCGGCTCCGGGGGACGCGTGCTGTTCACCAACTCGGGCGCGGAGGCCAACGAGGCTGCGTTCAAGATCGCTCGGCGTACCGGGCGACCGGAGATCATCGCGACCGAGGGCGGGTTCCACGGCCGCACGATGGGCGCGCTCGCCCTCACCGGGCAGCCCGCCAAGCGGACTCCCTTCGAACCGATGCCGCCGGGGGTCCGGCACGTTCCCTACGGTGACGTGGCCGCGCTGCGCGCCGCCGTCACCGAGCGGACCGCGGCCGTCGTCCTCGAACCCGTGCAGGGCGAGGGCGGCGTGGTGCTACCGCCGGAGGGGTACCTCGCCGCCGCCCGTGAGATCACTCGTGCCGCCGGGGCGCTGCTCGTCGTCGACGAGGTCCAGACGGGTGTCGGCCGCACCGGCCGCTGGTTCGCCTTCCAGGCCGAGAACGTGGCCCCCGACGTCGTCACCCTCGCCAAGGGGCTCGGTGGTGGTCTTCCCCTCGGCGCGTGCGTCGCCAGCGGGGAGGCGGCCCACCTGCTCGAACCCGGCCAACACGGCACCACCTTCGGCGGCAACCCCGTGTGCTGCGCCGCCGGCCTGGCGGTCCTGCGCACCATCGCCGACGAGGGCCTGCTCGACCACGCGGCCGAACTCGGCAAGGACATCGCGCGGCGCGTCGACGGCCTCGGCCACCCGCTGCTCGCCGGAGCCAGGGGAGTGGGGCTGCTGCTCGGGATACGGCTCACCCGCCCGGTGGCCGCCGCCGTCGCCGACCAGGCGGCCGAGGCCGGTTACCTGGTCAACCCGGTGCAGCCGGACCGGGTGCGCCTCGCCCCACCGCTCGTGCTCACCCGCGAGGACGCCCACCGGTTCCTCGACGCGCTACCGGGCGTGCTGGACGCCGTCGCGCACCGGATCCCGACCAACCCCGACGACACCACTGCGAAGAGGACCTCCTGATGCCGCGGCACTTCCTGCGCGACGACGACCTGGCCCCGGACGAGCAGACCGCCGTGCTCGACCTCGCCGACCGGCTCAAGGCCGACCCCCTCGGCCACCGGCCCCTGGCCGGCCCCCGGTCGGTGGCGGTGATCTTCGAGAAGAACTCCACCAGGACCAGGCTGTCGTTCGAGGTCGGTATCGCGCAGCTCGGCGGCCACCCGATCACCGTCGACAGCCGAACCATGCAGCTCGGCCGCGAGGAGACGATCGAGGACACCTCCCGGGTGCTGTCCCGGTACGTCGACGCCGTGGTGTGGCGGACCTTCGCCCAGGCGAGGATGGACGCGATGGCCTCGGTCTCCACGGTGCCGGTGGTCAACGCGCTCACCGACGAGTTCCACCCCTGCCAGGCGCTCGCCGACCTCCAGACCATCCGCGAGCACCACGGGCGGCTGGCCGGTCTGACCCTCACCTTCCTCGGGGACGGCGCCAACAACATGGCGCACTCCCTCATGCTCGCGGGCGTGACCGCCGGCATGCACGTCCGGGTCGGCGCCCCGGAGGGCTTCCGCCCGCTCACCCCGGTGCTGGAGGCGGCCACCCGGCGGGGGG
>NZ_AGVX02000362.1 GCF_000239155.1 Actinoalloteichus spitiensis RMV-1378 | reverse complement strand
GGCGGGCACCGGCCGGTGCCGTCCTCGCGGTGCTCGCGCTGCTGCTGGCACTGCCCCAGAACCTCGTCCTCGTCGGGGGAGCGGGCGGGGTCACGCCGGCCCGCCTGCTCGCCCTGGGCTGCCTGCTGTGGTGGTGGGTGGCGGTCGTGGGCGGGGCACGGAGGTCCACCGGGGCCAACCCGGTGACCCGTGTGCTGCTGGGGTTCCTCGTGCTGGTGCTCGTGGCGCACGCGTTCGCGACCCTCGGCGGCGGCATCGGCGCGGACCGGACCTCGGAGACCGACCGGGCGCTGCTGGCCCTCGTTCCGGCGGTCGGGGTCGCGTTGCTCGCCTCGGACGGAGTTCGCGACGGCCGTGAGCTGAGGTGGGTGCTGGCGGCACTCGTGCTCGGCACCACCGCGTCGGCCGGCGCGGCGGTGGCCCTCTTCACGGTCGGCGTCGACCCGCGACCGCTGCTGGAGGTACCGGGCCTGGAACTCGTTCCGCTGTGGGACGCGGACCTGGCCAGGGGAGGTCTGGTCCGGGCGATGGGCTTCGCGAACCACCCCATCGAGCTGGCGGCGCTCGCCGCGATGGCACTACCGCTCGCCGTCCACCTGGCCGGTGGCGGCAGGCGACCCTGGCTCTGGTGGGGGTGCGCGGTCCTGCTGACCCTCGGGGTCCTCACCACGATCTCCCGCACCGGGCTGCTCGGGGTGGCCGTGGTCCTCCTCGCGCTGTTCCCCCGCCTGGGGCCGCGGCGGTGGCTGTCGTGGGCGCTCGGCCTGCTCGCGGCCCTGTGGGTGGTGGTCACCGCCTGGCCCCGGCTGGCCGAGGTGCTCGCCGCCACGGTCCTCGGGTCGCGAACGGACAACAGCGTTCAAGGGCGGCTGGAGGACTACGCCTACGTGGCCGCTCGCCTCGCCGATCACCCGTGGTGGGGGCAGGGCTTCGGGACCTACCTGGCGCCGCCGCAGCCCTACCTGGACAACCAGTACCTGCTGACGCTCGTCGAGTCCGGGCCGCCCGGGCTGCTCGGGCTGCTCGTCCTGCTGGTCACCCCCCTGGTGCTGGCCTGCCGGGCGGCGGGGGGCGCGGTCACCCGCCGCGCGGGGGCCGCCGGTGGTGACGCGACGCGGGACCGGGACACCGGGTGGGCGCTCGCCGTGGCGCTGCTGGTGGGGGTGTGCTGCCTCGGCACCTTCGACGCGCTCGCCTTCCCCCAGTTCCAGGGTTACCTGTTCCTCCTCGTCGGACTGGTCGGCGCCCTGACCGGCCCGGCGGTTCCCCGCGCGGCCTCGACCCGCCCCGGGGAGACGGGTACCTCGGCCGCGTCGACCCGCGCCGGACCTCCGAGCGCGACCGACGACCCCACCAGGAAGGGATGAGCACGTGCACGTTGGACCGGACGTCCTCGTAGCCGTCGTGACCCACCAGTCGGCGGAGGACCTGCCCGGGCTGCTGGAGTCACTCCCGGCGGCCCTGCGCGGTGTCGGGCGGTGGCGACTGGTGATCGCCGACAACCACTCGACCGACGGAACCCTCGACGTGGCCCGCCGGTACGCGCCCTACGCGCACCTGGTGCCGTTGGGGGCGAACCTGGGTTACGCGAGCGGGGTGAACGCCTGTGCGGCGCTCGCCACCCCGACCGAGGGCCTGCTGGTGCTCAACGCCGACGTGCGCCTCGATCCGGGGTCCGTGCTGCCCCTCGTGGCCGCGTGCCAACCCGATCCCGGTGCCGTGATCCCGACGTCGCCCGACCCTGCATCTCGTGGTCGTGACGGGCGACGGGCCTGCGACGAGGTACGGGGAGGGGCCGGGGTGGCGGTCCCGGTGGTGCGCGACGGCGCGGGCCGGTCCGAGCCGACGATGCGGCGGCGGCCCAGCCCGGCCCGGGCCTGGGGCGAAGCCCTCCTCGGCGGGTGGGCGGGCCGGTTCCCCGCGCTCGGGGAACGCATCGCCCCCGGTCGGCGGGAGGAACCGGACTGGGCGAACGGCGCGGTGCTCTTCGTGCCGGCCCACGTGCGGCGGCGCATCGGGCCGTGGCGGGCGGACCTCTTCCTCTACTCGGAGGAGGTGGACTACTGCCGGCGGGTGACCGACGCCGGGTGGCGGATCGTACGGGTGCCGCAGGCGACCGCCGTCCACCTCGGCGGTCAGGTGTCCTCCACGCCGAGGTTGTGGGCGCAGCTGGTCACGAACCGGGTGGTGCACGTGGCGCGGTGGGACGGCCGCCGGGCGGCGCGCCTGGTCTGGGCCGCGCTGGTCGTGGGGCAGCTGGTGCGGACGCCCCTCCTGCGGCGGGTGCACCGCCGGGCCCTGCGGGAACTCTGGGCGGGTCGAGGGCGGCTCCTCGCCGGTCACCCGACCCACCCGGCCGCCGGCCCGGATTTCCGGACCGGTCGGCGGACCGCGCCCCAGCGGCTGGAGGCGACCCGGTGAGCGACCCGAACCGGCGGGCGCCGGTGGAGTTCCCCCGGCTGGTTAAGGACCTGCTGCGACGCCTGGTGGGACGTCACGTCGTCGCGGAGCGCTGGTACCGGCTGCGTTACGCGGCCGCCCGGCGGGCGGCGCGGGCGGCGGAGGACGCCGAGGTGGAGCGGCTGACCACGGTGGTGTCCCCGGTCCCGGAGGCCACCGTCGTGGTGGTCATCCCCACGTACCGGCGGCCGGGTCGCCTGCTCGCGGCGGTGCGGAGCGCTCTCGGCCAGACGGTCCGCGACATCGCGGTCCTCGTGGTGGACGACGGCGGCGGCGAGGTCGGAACGCTGCCCTCGGACCCCCGGCTGCGCCTGATCAGGCTCGCGCGCAACCACGGCAGCTGCGGCCTCGCGCGCAACGTGGGGATCAGGCTGTCCCGGTCACCCTTCGTCGCCTTCCTCGACGACGACAACACGTGGCGGCCGGACCACCTGGAGCGTGCGCTCCGCGCCCTCCGCGAGGAGCCGGGCCCGGGCCTGGCGTACACGGCAGTGCGGCGCCTGCGTGCCGACGGTTCCCAACTGGACATCATCGGCCGCGAGTTCGACAGGCGGGCACACACCGACGACTCGTGGGCTGACTCGAACTCCATCGTCGTCACCAGGAGTCCCCTCGTGCGTTTCGACCCGTGGGCCCGGCCCCGGGCCGTCAACCCGAAGGAGGACTGGGAACTGGTGCACCGGCTGTCCCGGCGGATGAGGGTCACCTACGTGCCGGTGGTCACCGTGGACTACGCCGTGCACCGGGGGAGTTACTTCACGGACTGGGGCGAGCGGTCGACGTCCGCGCAGCGGACCGGGGCTGACCCCGGCGGGCGGCCCTCCGCGCCGGCTCCGCTCGCGCTGCCGGCGGGGAACGAGGGGGCAGGCCCCCCTCGGACCGGGCCTCGGACCGGGCCTCGGACCGGGCCTCGGACCGGGCCGCGGGCCGGGGCACCGGACCGCCGTGCCGAACTCCCGAACGCCAGGAGGGCACCGGCCGACGACGAGCGTGCGGAGCCTCGGGAGGCGGCCCCGGTACCGAGAGGGGTGCCCTGGACACCCCCGACCGGCCCGCTCCGCCGGCCGGTGCCGCCACCGGTCCGCTCCGAGGAGGGCACCGCGCCGGAACTGACCGGGCGCTGCGGAATCCCCGAGGGCGGGTGGCCCGAGGAGTGGTTCGGGGATCCGGGCCAGGGGGGCTGGTCGGGGGCCGGGGGAAC
>NZ_AGVX02000363.1 GCF_000239155.1 Actinoalloteichus spitiensis RMV-1378 | reverse complement strand
CGGTCAGGGCGTCGGGGTCGTCGTCGGCAGGCGGCTCCGCCTCCAGCGCCTCCTCGGCGCGGGTCGGGCGGTTCGCGTGCATCATGCTCCTGGTCTCCGCCTTCAGCTCCTCGTCCCGCTTCGGTCCGTGTCGGTCACTGCCCCGTTGCATCAGTGGTCCTCCTTGTCGGGGACGCCCACCAGGCCGGTGAGCGAGGCCGGCGCCGGTCGTTCACCGCGCCGCGTAGCGAAGCAGTCCTCCCACCTCCGTCGGTACCGACTCGTCGTCGTCGAACAGGTGCACGTGCGCGCCGGTCAGCGCCGCCGCCGCGACCACGGCCGCGTCGGCCCGCTCGGTGGTCACCTCCTCCTCGGAGAGGCCGAGCTCCTCCCGGTCCACCGCGACCTGGCTGTGCTCCGGCCCGACGTACACCCGCTGCTCCAACCCGCTGGCCCGGAGGAGGACCATGTCCATCCGGCCCTCCCGCAACGCGGTGAGCACCGGTCGGAGCCCGGAGAGCGCCCGGCCTCTCCCCCGGCCCAGCTCGGCGCGGAACTCCTCCAGGGCGTCGCGGGTGTCCTGGGCCACCTTCTCCCGCAGCAGCGCGCGGATCTCCTCCTCCAGCGCCTCGGTGTCGGTGCCGTCGGCCCGCCCCCCGACCTCGGTGCTGACGGCGCGCTGCTGGCTGTGGGGTGGCAGCGCGGCGAGGACCTCGTTCCTGGCCTGCACCTCGCCGGCGACGAGGACCAGTCCCGCGCCGCTCCGGCGCACGAGCCGGTCGATCTCCTCCGCGATCTCACCGGCGTTGCGGGCGGCGGTGTCCTCCACCCGCTGTTGGGCGCGGTGGTGGGACCAGCCCAGACCCCGCACCTTGTGCACGGGATGGGTCTCGCCCTCCACGGTGTGCTCGGCGCGCAACGTCGCGTTGCGCTCGTAGAGCCGCAGGTCCGCGCCGATCCGGTCGACCACGGCCACCACGAGCGGGGCCCCGGGGGCGGAGTCCGCGAGCACGGGGAGCACCTGGGGCAGCGGGGACCACCGCGCGTAGGGCAGTGCCGGCGGCTCGCTGACCTCCTCGTCCAGCAGCACCTCGCCGTCCGCCGCGACGAGCACCCGCCCGGCCGCGCCGACCGCCGGTTGCGCCGTGCGCAGCGCCTCCTCCAACGCGTCGATCGTGGGCCTGTCGGCCAGTTGGTCCTCCAGCTCCTCCCGGGCCTCCCGCCACCGCAGTTCGATCTCCTGACGCGCGTTCTCGGTGCTCCTGGTGACGTCCAGGTACACCGACGCGACCGGCCCCTCGGCCTGTGCCAACTCGCGAACCAGGCCTGTCTCCATGTTCACAACCTCCTCGGCGCGGGCGTTCGTTCGTCCTGCCGCGTGGGGTGGTCCGCGCGCGGTGGGACACCACGCCGGTCCGACCCGCACCCCTTTCCGGTCGCCTACCCCGTCCGGCCGCCGCTCACACGCCCGGTGGCCGTCCCGTCGGCGCTCCCCGCCCGGCCGCAGGAGCCTCGACCAGGCAGAACCGTCGAGCCAGCGGTGCCGCGCCCCACCCGCCACCGCGTCAGGCGCGTGCCAGATCCACCCGCTGGGTACCCCCGGAGGGAGAACGGGTGTCGACGCGGCCGGACGGGTGACACCGCTCGACGCGCTCGGCGGACCTGACGAACCACGAGAGGGAGACATGATGAGCGCCAGCGCTTCCGAGGAGCCGTGGCAGGAGATTCCCGACGTCCACCAGCCGGGCCCGGACAACGACGAGCCGCTGAGCGTCAGCGAGCAGCTCGACGAGGACGACCTCGACGTCGACCCGCTCGAGGAGGGCGTGGAACCGCCGGAGGACTGGTCGGAGGCGAACCGGTTCGGGATGACACCGCGTGAACAGCAGGCCGGGGAGGGGCTGGACGCTCGGCTCAACGAGGAGGTACCGGACGTCGGTCCGGCCGACGTGCCCGACCGCAGCCGCGCCGAGACACCGGCGGAGGACGTGGACGAGTTGCCCCGGGACGAGGAGTACCCGGACGAACCCGCCGAGCGGGAGGGGGTCGTGCTGCAGGGAGACGTGGTCGACGACAACGGGTTCGCCGGTGAGGACGTCACCGGGCGGACCGCGCAGCGGACCGACGCGACCGAGGAGGGCGCCGTCCGGGTGGAGCCCGAGGAGTAGGGGCCGCGCGCCCCGCCTGCCCGGAGTTCCTGGTCGGTGTGCGGGTGTGGGTGTGGGCGCGCTGGGTACGAGGAAGGAGCAGTGGAGGAACGGACCGCACGTGTTCTCCGCCGTCACGGGGCGCCTCCGGTGAGGCGAGGTGCCGCGGTGGGGCTGGAGGACCGGGAGGGAGTGGCACGTGAGCCGACTGGGACAGCCGGAGCAGGAGCAGGAGTTCCCCGGCAGCTCGGAGGAGATGGAACCCGGTCCCAGGGACCGGATGGCCGACTACGTGGGACGGGGCCTGCTGGCCGGGCGGAAGGCGCTGATCACCGGCGGGGATTCCGGGATCGGCCGGGCGGCCGCCGTGGCCTTCGCCAAGGAGGGCGCGGACGTGGCGGTGGCCTACCTCTCCGAACACGAGGACGCGGAGGTGACCCGCCAGCTCGTCGCGGACGAGGGACGGCGCTGCGTCCTGTTCCCCGGGGATCTGGCCGACCCGACGCACTGCCGGGACACGGTCGAGCAGACCGTCCAACACCTCGGGGGCCTCGACCTGCTCGTGAACAACGTGGCCGAGCAGGAGCCGGTGGACTCCCTGGAGGAGATCTCGGACGAGGCGTGGCTGCGCACCTTCGCCACCAACATGCACAGCTACTTCTACGTGACGAAGGCGGCGCTCCCGCACCTGCGTGAGGGCAGCGCGATCATCAACACCGGTTCGGTGAACGGGCTGCGCGGGAACGCCACCCTCATCGACTACGCCGCCACCAAGGGGGCCATCCACGCCTGGACCCGGTCGATGGCCCAGGCGCTGGTCGATCGGGGTATCCGGGTGAACTGCGTGGCACCGGGCCCCGTCTGGACGCCCCTGATCCCCGCCACGCTCGGTTCGGAGCGCACCGGGTCCTTCGGGGGCCAGGTGCCGATGGGACGTCCCGCGCAGCCCGACGAGATCGCACCGTCCTACGTGTTCTTCGCCGCCCCCGCGTTGTCCTCGTTCTACACCGGAGAGGTGCTGGCGCCGCTGGGCGGGGAGATCATGCCGAGTTGAGGAGCGTCCCGGACCACCGGCTGGCGGCCAGGTCGCCAGCCGGTGGTGCGCCGGGG
>NZ_AGVX02000364.1 GCF_000239155.1 Actinoalloteichus spitiensis RMV-1378 | reverse complement strand
CGGCTCGCGGTCCGCGCGACCCGGTGACCGGACACCTGGGCCGCGAACAGGTCCCGCCAGGAGGTGCGCCAGCCGAACCCCGGGGGATGTGGTGGACCTCGGGCGGCCGGGACTCCGCCCACTACCCGCCGCCCGGTGCTCTGTCACCCCCTAAATCCCGGGCCTCCCGCCGATCAGGGGGCGCCCTCGCCGCCCCACCCCGAGCCGGGCAGCCCCTAACCTTCCGGCTCCCCCGCCCGAGCCGTTGACCCGGCGTCAACCGGCCCACCATGCTGTGCTCCACACGCCGTCCGAGCACGCGCCACCGGCCACACCGGACGCCGGGCCGCGGTCGACCCCGGTCGCGTGCCCGTCTCCGGGCGCCGGTCGCGACGGCCCCTCGGCATCCCGGGCTGGCGCGTCGCCGGCCGGTGCGGCGGACACGTCCCGGTCCCGTCGCGCCGCCGCCCCGACGGAGTCCGCCGAACCCGACCCCCTGCCGAGGCGCCTGATGAGAACCCGTGAACTCGCCGTCACCGGAGCCTTCGAGTTCGCGCCCCGGTCCTATCCGGACCAGCGGGGCGTGTTCGTCTCCCCGTTCCAGGAGGACGCCTTCGTCGCCGCCACCGGGCACCCGCTGTTCCCCGTCGCCCAGGCCAGCGCCAGCGAGTCCCACCGAGGAGTGCTGCGCGGATTGCACTACACCCCCGCCCCGCCGGGAACCGCCAAGTACGTGCACTGCCCCCGGGGCCGGGCCCTGGACATCGTCGTCGACCTGCGCCTGGGTTCCCCCACCTTCGGGGCCCGCGACACCGTCGAACTCGACCCGGGAAGCTTCCGGGCCGTGTACCTGCCGCCGGGTGTGGGTCACGCCTTCGTCGCACTGGAGGACCACACGGTCGTCGCCTACCTGCTGTCCCAGCGGTACGTGGCCGCCAACGAGCTCGCCCTCGACGCCATGGACCCCGAGCTCGACCTGCCCCTGCCCCCGGACCTCGACTTCACGCGGTCCGCGCGGGACCAGGCCGCGCCGACCGCCGCCGCCGCCCGGGCAGCCGGCCTGCTCCCCACCTACGAGCGGTGCCTGGAGGTCCAACGCGGGTTCCACGTCCCCCGCTCCCGTTGACCGTGGACGACACCCAGGACAGCCCCGCCAGCCCTACCCGGAGGAGTTCCCGTTGGCCAACGTGTCCGATCCCGCCGGTCAGCTGCGCGTCGCCCGGTCCGCCCTGGAACCCGGCCGGCAGTTCCCCCACCTCGCCGAGTTCCACCGGTGGTTCGCCGCCACCGCGACCCGGCGCGCCATGGCGGTCCACCGGGTTCCCCTCAACGACCTCACCGACTGGCACGAGGACCCGGCAACCGGCAACATCGGCCACCACACCGGCGGGTTCTTCACCGTCGAGGCCCTCGACGTCCACCTTCCCGACGGCCCGGTCCCCCGCTGGTCGCAACCCATCATCAACCAACCAGAGGTCGGGATCCTCGGCATCCTGGTGCGGGAGATCGACGGGATCCTGCACTGCCTGATGCAGGCCAAACACGAGCCGGGCAACCACAACGGGCTCCAGCTCTCCCCGACGGTCCAGGCCACCAGGAGCAACTACACCCGGGTGCACCAGGGGCGGCCCGTCCCCTACCTGCGGCACTTCCGCGACACCGACCCGCGCGGCGTGCTGGCCGACACCCGGCAGTCGGAACAGGGCGCCTGGTTCTACCGCAAGCGGAACCGCAACATGATCGTGGAGACGACCGAGGACATCCAGGCTGAGGACGGCTTCTGCTGGCTGACGTTGGGCCAGCTGCACGCACTGCTGTCCGTGCCCGACCTGGTGAACATGGACGCCAGGACGGTGCTGGCCTGCCTGCCGTTCTCCGGGAGCGCGCTGGCCGCCGTGCTCGCCCCCAGGACGGCCGACCCGTTCCGGGCCGCCCTCGTCCGCTCCTACGATCCGGCCCAGCCCTGCCGGCACGGCCTCGACGAGGTGCTCAGCTGGATCACCGAGCTGCGGACCGCGACCGAGCTGCGAGCCGAACGCCGCCCGCTGCGCGCCGTCCGCGACTGGCGTCGCGTCGAGGGCCGGATCAGCCACGACACCGGCCTGTTCTTCGACGTGGTGGGCGTGCGGGTCCACGCGGAGGGCCGCGAGGTGTCCCGGTGGGACCAGCCAATGATCGAACCCGTGGGCACCGGCGTGGTCGCCTTCCTGGCCCGCGTGTTCGACGGTGTCCTCCACGTCCTCGTCCACAACCGCACCGAACCCGGGTACACCGACGTCACCGAACTCGCCCCCACCGTGCAGTGCGTGCCGGACAACTACGAGCACCTGCCCGCCCAGGCGCGCCCACCCCTGCTCGACGAGGTCCTCACCGCCCCGCCGGAGCGGATGCGCTTCGACGCCGTGCTCTCGGAGGAGGGCGGGCGGTTCCACGGCGCGCGCAACCGGTACCTGGTCGTGGAGACCGACATCGAGGTCGACCTCCCCGACTACCGGTGGCTGACCCTGCGCCAGCTCGGGGAGTTGCTGCGGCACAGCTTCTACCTCAACGTGCAGGCCCGCAGCCTGGTGATCTGCCTGCACAGCCTCGCCGCCGGCGCGGGAGGCACCGGCGGCGAGCGCAGCTGAGACGGCCGGGGCGCGGTCAGACCCGGCGCAGCACGTCCCGCAGCACCTCGATCACCCTGTCCTGCACCGCCCTCGGCAGCGACGGGTACATCGGCAGCGAGAAGATCTCCTCGGCGACCCGCTCGGTCACCGGGAGCTGACCGGTCCCGTAGCCCAGGTGCGCGAACCCGGTCATGGTGTGCACCGGCCACGGGTAGCTGATGTTCAGCTGGATGTCGTGTTCGCGCAGCGCGGCCAGGATCTCGTCGCGCGCGGGGTGGCGCACCACGTACACGTAGTAGACGTGGTCGTTGCCCTCGGCCACCCGGGGCAGCACCAGGTCGGTGTCGGCGAGGGCCTCGGCGTAGCGGTCGGCCACCGCCCTCCTACCCGCCACGTAGGAGTCCAGCCGCGTCAGGCGGCGCCGCAGGATCTCGGCCTGCACCTCGTCGAGCCGGCTGTTGTGCCCGGGGGTCTCGACGACGTAGTAGGTCTCCTCCATGCCGTAGTACCGCAGCCGGCGCAGTCGACGCGCCACCTCCTCGCCGGGGGTGATCGTCGCCCCGCCGTCCCCGTAGGCGCCCAGCACCTTCGTCGGGTAGAACGAGAACGCCGCCGCGTCACCCATCGACCCCGCCACCCGGCCGTGGTGGCGGGCGCCGTGCGCCTGCGCGCAGTCCTCCAACACCAGCAGGCCGTGCTCGGCGGCCAGCCGCTCCAGGGGGGCCATGTCGACGCACTGGCCGTACAGGTGCACCGGGAGCAGGCACCGCGTGCGGCCGGTGATCGCGGCAGCGACCTGGTCGGTGTCCATCAGGTAGGTGTCGGGGTCCACGTCCACGAACACGGGGGTCGCGCCGACGGCGTCGATGGCCACGACGGTGGGCGCGGCCGTGTTGGACACGGTGATCACCTCGTCGCCCGGCCCGACCCCCAGCGCCTGGAGCCCCAGCTTCACGGCGTTCGTCCCGTTGTCCAGGCCGACGCAGTGCCCCACACCGTGGTACGCGGCGAACTCCCGTTCGAATCCGAGCACGCTCTTCCCGAGAACGAGCTGCCCGGAACGGAACACGGTCTCGACGGCGTCGAGAATGTCCTCCCTCTCGTTGTCGTATTCCGGTAGGTAATCCCACACGCGAGTGGTCATCGTCGCCCTTTCCCCAACAATTCCGCCCAGGCTAGGCAGCCGTTCGGGAGCCGGGCAACCCCTAGCCCCGGCCCAGCCGGGAGGCACGCCTCGGCCGGTCCCGGCTACCGACGACCGGTGGGAACACCCTGGTGACGCCACCCCGGAACCCGAGGTGCCGACAGCGGCCGCTGGCGGCGTCGGTCCCGGTCGGGGCGGGAACACCCCGCCCCGCAGCCCGGGAGGGAAGAGCACCACCGGCGGACGGACATTAGGGGCGCGGTAGGGGTGGGCAGCGTGATCCACCTCGGGTTAGCGTGCCTGGCACCCGCCCGGAGACACCATGAGGAAATTCGCGATCCAACCGGGAAACGGAAACGCGCACCCCGGCGGTGGAACGCGGAACCGGCCGGACCAGACCTGTTTTCCGCACTCGAGAGGAACGGGGCCGACGTCATGCCGCACCACATTCTCTTCCTGTGCCACCCCGACCACGGTCACGTGATTCCCAATCTGGCGGTGGTGGCGGAACTGGCGGGCAGGGGGCACCGCGTCAGCTACCTCACCGCGGAGAGCATGGCCGAACTCACCAGCAACGCCGGGGCGACGACCATCCGCTACGACTCCCGTTACAAGCAGGCCGACTTCCACTCCGTCGCCCGCGACCCCTGGTACCTGCTGTCGCTGCTGCTCGACGAGAGCGCCAGGATGCTCGACGCGGCCGAGGCCGAGTTGGGCGAGGACCGCCCCGACCTGATCGTCTACGACACCTCCATCCTGCACGCCGGCCGCATCCTCGCCCGCAAGTGGGGAGTGCCCGCAGCCCAGCTCATCCCGATGTTCGCGTCGAACGAGAGCTTCTCCTACCTCAACGCCATGTTCAACCCCGACGGCGCGGAGGGGGCACTGCCCGGATGGGTGCACGACATGCTCGCCAACATCGCCGCGCTCGCCGCCCGGCACGGCGTCGACGCACCGCCGCAGGAACTGTGGTGGGAGATCCCCGACTTCAGCCTCGTGAACATCCCGCGTGAGTTCCAGTACGCGGGCGACAGCTTCGACGAGCGGTTCGCCTTCGTCGGCCCCTGTGTCGGCGACCGGGGGTTCCTCGGCAGTTGGGAACCGCCGGGCAGCGGCCTGCCCGTCGCCCTGGTGTCCTTCGGGGCGGTGTTCAACGAACACCCCGACTTCTTCCGCACCTGCGTGCGGGCCTTCACCGGCGCCCCGTTCCACGCCGTGATGACCGTGGCCGACGGCCTCGACCCGGCCGAGCTGGGTGAACTGCCATCCAACGTCGAGGTCCACCGGTGGGTGCCGCACGTGGCCGTGCTGGCCCACGCCTCGGCCGCAGTCACCCACGGCGGGATGGGCACGGTGATGGAGTCCCTGCACGCCGGTCGGCCCATGGTCGTCATCCCCACCTCCGCGATCGACGCCGTCACCGCCCGCCGGATCGCCGAACTCGGACTGGGCGTGACGATGGACCCCGCCGAGGTCACGGCGGAACGGCTGGTGGCGGCGGTGCGCACCGTCATCGAGGACGACGCGGTGCGGGCCGCCGCCGAGCGGATGCGCGGCCACGTCCACGCGGCCGGCGGCACCGCCCGCGCCGCCGGCGAACTCGAGAAGTACCTGACCCGGAGCCGGTGATGGACACACCCGAGTTCCGGATCATGGGGCCGCTGCGGGTGCTCCGTGGCGGTCGTCCCGTCCGCGTGCCCGGGGCCCGGGACCGCGTCGTGCTGTCCATGCTCGCCCTGGACGCCAACCGCGTCGTCAGCGTCGACCGGCTGATCGACGCCGTCTGGGCGGGGGCACCGCCGCGCAGCGCCCGCGGCCAGATCGCGATCTGCGTCTCCCGGCTGCGCCGTGCCCTCGACGACCGCGCCGGCGACGAGGAGAACCGGCTCATCGTCACCGCCAGCCCTGGGTACCAGCTGCGCGTGGACCGGTCGTCGGTGGACTGGCTGCGGTTCACCGACCTCGTCGCCACCGCCCGGCGGCTGTCCGGAGTAGACAAGGGCGGGGCCCTGCAACGGCTGCGGGACGCCCTCGCCCTGTTCCGGGGCACCCCGTTCGACGGCACACCCGGCATGCGGTGCGAGGCCGACCGGCTGGCCGCGGCCTGGCTGGAGACCACCGAGGCACGGGTCGACCTGGAACTCGACCTGGGCAACCACCACGAGGTGATCGGGGACCTCACCGCCATCGCCGCCGAACACCCCCTGCGGGAGCGCACCACCGGCCAGCTGATGACGGCCCTGTACCGGGCGGGGCGTCGTGCGGAGGCGCTGCGGGTCTACCAGGACACCCGCCGCCAGCTGGTGGAGCAGCTGGGACTGGAACCGGGGCCGGAGCTGCGCCGGCTGCACGAGCGGATGCTGCGCGACGCCCCCGGACTGCTGACCCCCGCCGACCCGTCTCCACCCCGCCAGCCCGGGGTGGAGGTGCCCTCCCAGCTACCGCCGCAGCCGCTGCCCTTCGCCGGCCGCACCGAACAGGTCCTGGCGCTGGACCTGATGGTGCGCCCCCCCACCTCGGCGGAACCTCCACCGGAGCAGGCCGGGGCCACCACCTCCGTGTTGACCGGTCGAGGTGGGGTCGGGAAGACCGCGCTGGCCCTGCGGTGGGCGCACCAGCGCATCGGGTCCTTCCCCGACGGGCAGCTGTTCGCCGACCTCCGCGGCTCGGCGCCCGGCGAGCCGGTGGACCCCTCCACCGTCCTGGACCGGTTCCTGCGGGGACTCGGGGTCCCGACGCGCGCGGTACCCGCCGACCCCACCGAGAAGGTCGCGCTCTTCCGCAGCGCCACCGCCCGCCGCCGGCTGCTCGTCGTCCTCGACGACGCCGGCGACGCCAGCCAGGTGCTGCCGTTGCTCCCCGGCGGCGCCGCCTGCCGGGTACTGGTCACCAGCCGTGACCCGCTCGACGAGCTGGTGGCGTTGCAGGGCGCCCACCGGCAGTTCGTCCGGCCGTTGGCCGACGACGAGCTCCGCGAGCTGCTCGTCGCCCTGGTGGGTAGCGCCCCGGTGGCCGCCGAACCGCAGGCCGTCGCGCGGATCGCGGTGATTTCCAACGGGCTGCCGCTCCCCCTGCGGATGGCCGCGGCCCGCCTGTCCTCCCAGCCCTACCGCACCCTCGGGGACCTGGCGGCGACGCTGTCGGCGTCGAGGATGACCGCCCGTCCCCCGGACGTGCGCGGGTTCCGCCTCGACCGGGAGGAGCGGGAGACGGCTCCCACCTGCGCCTGAGGGGGACGTGGCCGCCGGCACGCGGCACCACCCGACACCGGGCGGGGACGGCGCGGGGGAGGGGGAGCCGCACGCGCCCCCGGGATCCGGAAAGCCGGTGCCGCTGGCGGTTCGGGACATCGCGGAGGACGTCGTCCCCGTCCCCGGTCCCGGTCCCGGTCCCGGGCGGCTCGCGGGGACGGCCCACGCCCCGCCCGCCGCCGGACTCCGAGAGGTGGGACCGGGACCAGGCCGGCCGACCGGGGTCACCCCGTGGCCAGCACCGAAGCCACCACCTCGACCAGCAGGTCGTGGTCAGGGCCCCCCGCCGCCCGGCGCCAGGCGACGTGCCCGTCGGGCCGGACCAGCACCGCCCCGGCCGGGCCCACCCCGTACGCCTCGGCCCACCCGGGGCTGGAGAACACCGCCGCGCCGTCGACGCCCACCTCCACCACGGTGAGCGGTACCCCGGTCGTCGTCACCGCCGCCCTGGCCACATCGGCCCACCCGCTGCCCTCGGGCGTCAACAGGGTGAACCCCCGTCCCAGCACGTCCAGGGTGGACACCCGACCGTCCGGGCCGTCCAACCACACGTGCGGGGCCCGATGACCGGGTCGGGCCGTCGGTAGGTAGGTGCGGTACGGGTCCTCCGGCTCCACCAGCGGGCTGCCGTCGGGCACCACGGCCGCCGACTCGTACCGGTAGCCCAGGACCAGCCCCTCCGACCGGCGACGGTCGGCCTGCTGGTCACCGGCCTCCCGCATCGACAGCTCGCCCTCCATCATCCGCGCGGTGATCAACGCGTTGGCCAGGCTCTCGCCGACCGTCCACTCCGCCACCGGCCGCCGCTCCACCTCGTAGGTGTCCAACAGGCCAGGGCCCGCCTGGCCCCGCAGCACCGCCGCGAGCTTCCAGCACAGGTTCCCCACGTCCTGCAGGCCGCAGTTCATCCCGAACCCGCCCTGCGGGGTCGCCACGTGCGCCGCGTCCCCCACCAGGAACACCCGGCCCCGGCGGAACTCGCGGGCTACCACGGCCTGCTGCGTCCAGGGCATGATCCCCACGAGCTCCACGGGCAGGTCCGGGACCCCCACCGCCGCCCGCACCACCGCCAGCGACACCTCCTCGGTGAAGTCCTCGGCGCTGGTGAAGTCGTCGGCGTCCTCCGGCAGGCTCGGGTCGTAACCCGCCTGGATCATCCACCGCCGCTGGTTGTCGACGGCCTCCACCGCACAGGCCACCTCCCCCCGCACGAAGAACAGCCCGCTGATCCGGTCCCCGAGGACGTCCCCGAGGTCGGCGTCGAACATGATGCTGACCATGTGCGACAACGGGGGAGGGCCGTCCACCCCGATGCCCAGCGACTCGCGGACGCCACTGCGGGCCCCGTCGGCGGCGACGAGGTAGCGGGCGGTGACCCGCCGCCGCCCCTCCTCGGACTCGATCACCGCCGTGATCCCGGAGCCGGTGTCCTCGAACCCGGTCATCGTCGTGGCGAAGCGCACCGCACCACCCGGCTGGGACTCGGCCAGCCGCCGCAGCACCACCTCGAACCGGTCCTGCGCGCACAGGTAGGTGTAGGTCGGGCTCTGCGGGACGTCCTCGCCCAGCGGCACCGCCTCCCGCCGGAAGTCCGGCGCCGTCAGCGAACTCCCGATCCCGAGCGCGAGGCTGTCCGCCCGGGGCAGGCCCACCCGCTCCACCTCGTCCTCGACACCCCAGGCGCGCACCAGCTCCATCGTCCTGGTGGACAGCAGCCGGGCCTTCGGGAAGATCGAGGTCCCCTCGTGCCGTTCGACCAGCAGCGACCGCACGCCGTGCCGCGACAGCTCCACCGACGCGGCCAGCCCCACGGGCCCTCCGCCGACGATCAGCACCTCGACCTCGATGTCCTGCATGCCGGCCACACTCGCCCATCGGTCCGGCCCGGTCAACGCGGGGAAATCGCCGTGATACGGCGCTGATAACGCCGCGCCGTAGCTTGTGGACCGAACGAGGACGACGGGTGGGCGTGAGCGGTCGGGACCGGCCGCACCACGGCGGCGCGGCGGACCCGCCGGCACGGCGGGGACGTCGTCCTGACGCCGTCCCCGCGGCCCACCGCGGCGACGGCCCGCCGACCACCCACCACGACGGCGGCTCCCGGTCACCACCGGACCCGGGCGGTGGCGCGTCCACCGCCGTTCCCGTCGTCCGTCCGTCCGAGATCGTTGGAGACGAGGATGCTCTTCCCCGAAGGCACAGTGGCGCTGGTGACCGGTGGCTCGCGCGGCATCGGTCGCGCGGTGTCCGTCGACCTCGCCAGGGAGGGCGCCCACGTCCTGGTCAACTACGCCCGCTCGCAGCAGGACGCGGAGGCCGTCGTCGCCGAGATCGAGGAGGGCGGCGGCAGCGCCACCGCCGTCCAGGCCGACGTCACCGACGAGGCGTCGGTCCGTGCGCTGTTCGCCCGGGTCCGCTCCGACCACCAACGGCTCGACGTGCTCGTCACCAACGCCGGCGTCACCCGGGACCGGCACCTGGTCGCGATGAGCCTGGACCAGTTCCAGGAGCCGATGGGCGTCAACATGACCGGCACCTTCCTGGCCTGCCGGGAGGCGATGCGCATCATGCAGCACCGCAGGGCCGGGGCGATCGTGGCCGTCTCCTCCTCCAGCGGACTCGACGGCGGCTTCCCCGGCCAGACCAACTACGTGGCCTCCAAGGGCGCCATCATCGCCTTCACCAAGGCCCTGGCCTACGAGGCCGCCCCGCACAACATCCGTGCCAACTGCGTCGCCCCCGGCTTCGTCGCCACCGACATGACCAAGGTGCTGCCCCCGCCGACCCGCAAGAAGTACGAGGACAGGATCCGGCTCGGCCGGATGGGGCGACCGGAGGAGATCGCCCGCCTGGTCACCTTCCTGGCCTCGGAGAACGCGTCCTACGTCACCGGCGCCGTGCTCGTCGCCGACGGCGGCGGCCTCGGCTGACCGCTGACCAGAACCGCCGCGAGGAGAACACATGACCACCATCGAGGAGCTGCGGGCCACCGCCGCCGAACGCCAGCGCACCTGCGAGGCCATCAAGAAGATGATCGTGTCGCGGCTCGACCTGCCGATCGAACCGGCCTGGATCACCGACGACCAGCCGCTGTTCGGCCGGGGCCTCGAACTGGACAGCCTCGACGTGCTGGAGCTGTACGTGGCCATCGAGGCCGAGTTCGGCGTCGCCCTCTACGACAGCGACATGGCCGTGTTCGGGTCGGTCTCCCGACTGGCGAACTCGGTGCGCCCCGAACTGGCCGGGGCCGACCCCACGAGCAACGCGTGACCACCGTCGACCGGCCGGCGGTCACCGCGCCGCTGAGCAACGACCAGATCCGCGACCTCATCCCGCACCGGTGGCCGATGCTGATGCTCGACCGGGTCGACTCCGTCGAACCCGGCGTGCGGGGCACGGCGGTGAAGAACGTCACCGCCACCGAGCTCTGGTTCCAGGGGCACTTCCCGACCGAGGCGGTCCTGCCGGGCGTCGTGGTCATCGAGGCGCTGGCGCAGCTGTCCGGGGTGGTGTTCGCCCTGGCCGGCGCCAGCGAGATCAGCTACCTGACCGGTGTCCGGTCGATGCGCTTCCGCCGGCGGATCGTCCCGGGCGACCGGCTCGTGCTCACCGCGGAACGCACCGCCGGCGCCAGGGGCATCGGCGAGTACCGCGTGACCGCACGCGTCGACGACCAGATCGCCGCCGAGGGCGTGATCACCATCACCGACCCGGCGGCGGGCAACCCGTTGAGAAAGGCCTGAGAAATGGAATCCGCGCTCACCACCGCGCATCCCGAGGGGACCGTTCACGGCGTCGTCGGCGAGGCCACCGTGCCGCTGCGGTTCTCCACCCCCGAGACCGAGTACGAGGCCCTGCGCGAACGCGCCGCCCTGCTCGACCTCGGCGGGTCCCGGCTCATCGAGGTCACCGGCGCCGCCGCCACCGACTTCCTCCAGCGGGTGCTGGCCCGCGACGTCGAGTACCTGACAGCGGAACGCTGCATGACCAGCCTCGTCCTCGACGAGGCCGGCCACGTCGTCGACCAGGTCGTGGTGTGGGGCCGGGAGAACGGGGTGCTGCTGGAGAGCTCCACCGGCGGCGGGGCGACCCTGCTGGCCCACCTGACCGAGCAGAACACCGAGGGCGTCGTGCTCACCGACCGCAGTGCCGAGCTGACCCTCCTCGGGCTGGAGGGCCCCTACTCGTGGGGCGTCGTGGGCCGCCTCATCGACGGCGAGCTCGCCGCGCTCCCCCTGGAGTCCGTGGTGGACACCCAGTGGGACGGGGTCGACGTCATCTTCGGCCGCACCGGCGTCACCGGCGAGTACGGCTACAAGGTCATCGTGCCCCGCGAGGCGGCCGAGCGGCTGTGGAAGCAGGCCGCCGAACAGGCCGTGCCGGCCGGCCAGGAGGTGCTGGAACAGGCCATGTTGGAGGTCCGGCAGCCGGTGTTCCGCCTGGAGGCGGCCGAGGACGCCACCGTCGTCGAACTCGGCGCGAACTGGCTGGTCGACATCACCAAGGACGCGTTCGTCGGCCGCGACGCCGTGCTCGCCGCGTTCGCCCGGGACAACCCGGTGCGCACCGTCGGGTTCCGGGGCGGTGACGCCGTCCCGGAACCCGGCACCCGCGTGTTGGCCGCCGGAGAGGACATCGGGGTCGTCGTCCACGCCGTCCGCAGCGTCGGTCTGGGGGCCACGCTCGGCCTGGCCAGGGTCGAGGGGGAGTTCGCCGCCGCCGGGCTGCGCCTGACCGTCGGCGACGAGGAGGTCACCACGTTGACCAGCCCCTACGTCACCCCCAAGAGCTGGAGCATCCCGATCGTCTGATCGCGGGTTCGCCCGAGGAGGAACATTCATGGCGCTGCGACCGGTCGTCATCACCGGCCTGGGAGTCATCTGCGCGATCGGCCGCGACCCGGACGAGTTCTGGCTGCGGCTGACGACCGGGCAGGGTGGCCTCACCCCGGTCGAGGACGAGGCGTACGGGGCGTTCGACGCCCGGCACGCCGGGCAGGTCCCCGACCAGTGGATCAGCGGCCAGCTGCCCGCCGAGGACGCCGGCCTGGACCGCACCGCCCAGCTCGCCCTGGTCGCGGCCCGCCAAGCCCTCCGCCAGGGCGGGCTCGCGGCCGGCGGTGTCCCCGCCGACCGCTTCGGCCTCGTCCTCGGCAAGTGCCAGGCCACCCCGGACGCCGGCGGCCGATACCAGCCCATGCACCACACCGGCGACGTCGTCGCCCAGCGGTTGGGCGCCCACGGCCCCCGCATCCTGGTCTCCACGGCCTGCGCCGCTGGCGGCAACGCGGTGGGACTGGCCAAGGACAAGATCCTCACCGGTGAGGCCGACCTCGTCCTCGCCGGCGGCGCCGACCCCCTGCTGTTCGGCACCTACGCCGGATTCGCCGGCCTCCAGGCGCTCAGCGTCGGACCCTGCCGCCCCTACAGCCGCTCCCTCGGGCTGAACCTGGGGGAGGGCGCGGCGTTCCTGCTGGTCGAACCCCTCGACCTCGCCCTGGCCCGTGGCGCCACCCCCTTGGCCGAGGTCGCCGGCTACGGCCTGTCCGCCGACGCCTACCACGCCACCGCACCCGACCCCACCGGCCGGGGCGGGGTCAGCGCCGTGCGGCGAGCCCTCGCCGACGCCGGTCTCACCGCCGAGCGGGTCGACTACGTCAGCGGCCACGGCACCGGCACCCCGGCCAACGACGCGATGGAGATCAAGGTCATGCGCACCGTGTTCGGCGACCGAGCCGGACAGGTGCCCACCAGCAGCATCAAGTCCTTCCTCGGCCACACCCTCGGCGCCGCCGGCGCCGTCGAGGCGGTGGCCAGCGTCCTGGCGCTGCGGCACGACACCGCGCCCCCCACCATCGGCTTCGCCGGGGACGAGGACACCGCCCCCACCGACCTGGACTTCGTCCCCAACGAGGCCAGGACACTGCCCATCAACACGGTGGTGTCCAACAACTACGCCTTCGGCGGGAACAACGTCTCGCTGGTCCTCACCAGCCCAGGGCAGCCCCGCGACCACGAACCCCTCGCCCCGGTCGACGTGGTCGTCACCGGCCTCGGCCCGGTCACCGGCCTGGCCACCGGCGTCTCCGACCTGACCGAGGCCCTCGCCGCCGGCCGGCGCGGCGTCGGCACCGCCCCCGACCTCACCAGCCGCACCTACGCGCCCCGCACCCTGTGGCGGCACATGAACCGCCTGTCCAGGATGGCCATCGCCGCCTCCCGCCTGGCCTGGGAGGACGCCGGACTGAAACTGGGCAGGGCCGCGCTGGAGAACGTGGGCGTCATGTTCGCCACCGCGGCCGGCTCGGTGGAGAGCACCGACGGGTTCGACGAGAGCGTCGCCGCCAACCCGACCAAACCCGCCGTCCTCAGCTTCTCCAACGTCGTGCTCAACGCCACCGGCGGCGCCGTCTGCCAAACCCTGGGCCTGCGTGGCCCCACCACCACCCTCTGCACCGGCGGCGCCTCGGCGTCCCTCGCCCTGGACTGCGCCGTGGAGACCATCCGCACCGGCAAGGCCGAGGTCGTGGTGGTCGTCGCCGCCGACGAGTCCACGGGGGGCGACACCACCACCGCCCGCCCCTACGACCGGGCCCGCCCCGCCACCGCGTCCGGATCGGCCGCCGTCGCCCTGATCGTCGAGTCCGCCGCGCACTGCGCCGCCCGGGGCGGACGCCCCTACGCCCGGGTGCTGGGCGGCGGCCACGCCAGCTCCACCGGCACCGACGAGGCCGACCTGGTCCGCCGCAGCCTCGCCACCCTCGACCCCGCCGACGTCGGCCTCGTCGTCGGCGCCGGCACCGGCGGCCCCCACGACACCGCCGAGGCCGAAGCCGTGCTCGCCGCACTGCCCGGCGGACCGCTCACCAGCGGCGCCGCCCTCACCGGTGACTGCCAGGCCGCGTCGGGGGCGCTGGCCATCGCCCTGGCCGCCCTCGCCCTGCGGGAAGGCGTGGCCCCGGCGCTGACCGACCTGACGGATCCGGTCGCCGGTGGCACCGGCTCCTACCTGTCCACCCCGAAGCTCGCCGAACCGCTGACCAGGGCGCTCGCCCTGACCGCCGCCCCCGGCTCGGTCCGGGGCTCGGTCCTGCTGGGCGCGCCGTGATGTCGGCCGACCCGCCGCCGTTCGACGTCGCCGAAACCGACCGGCTGCTCACCACGACGCGGTCGGTGCGCCGCCGGCTCGACCTCGACCGGCCGGTGCCCCCGGAAGTCGTCGAGGAGGCGCTCCAGGTCGCGGTGCAGGCGCCGACGGCGAACAACCACCAGAACTGGCGGTGGCTCGTCCTCACCGACCCGTCGGTCAAACAGCGGCTGGCCACCCTCATCGAACCGGCGTGGGAGTTCCAGCGCGACGAGGCATGGACCAAGGCCGGCCGCCGCCGCAACGACCCGCAGGCCCGGCGCAACAACGCCTCGGCCCGCACCCTGGCCACCACCCTGGCGCGGATACCGGTCCTGGTGCTGCCCTGCGTGCTCGGGCCGCCCCCCGACATCGCCGCCGTCGACGCCGAGTGGGCCAGGCGCATCGCCCACAAACCCGCGGACGACCCCGGCCACTCCGTGCGGCTCGGGCCCCTGCGGGCCAGCACCTACTACGGCTCCATCTTCCCGGCGATCTGGTCCTTCCAGCTCGCCCTGCGCAGCAGGGGACTGGGCAGCACGATCACCTGCACCCACCTGCCCTACGAACGCCAGGTGGCGGAGCTGCTCGGCATCCCCGCCGGCGTGAGCCAGATCTGCCTGATCCCCGTCGCCTACACCCGGGGAACCGACTTCCGGCCGGCCGACCGGTACCCGGCCAGGAAACGCACCTTCTGGGAGGGGTGGGGACATGAACGCTGACCACACCGACGTGGTGGTCGTCGGGGGCGGTATCGCCGGGGCCGCCTCCGCCTGCCGGCTGGCCG
>NZ_AGVX02000365.1 GCF_000239155.1 Actinoalloteichus spitiensis RMV-1378 | reverse complement strand
GGGGCCGGGGCGCGGCGGGTACCGGGCGGTCGAGCCGCCGGGACCCGGCGTTCCGATCGGACCGCGAGGGCGGCGGTCGGGACGGGCGTTCCCGCCGCCAGGGCGGTCAGGGTGGCCACCGCCGGGACCGCGACCAGCAGCGCTGACCCCCCGTCGACGGCCAGGCCGCCGTCACCACGCACCCGCACGCCCGGTTGGTGGGCCACCACCAACCGGGCGTGCGGCATGTCGAGGGACTCCTGCGGGGCGCCCGGCGCCGGACGTCGGGCGCCGGCCTTGCCCCCGGTACCGCGACAGCCCGACGCCGTGGGGCGCACACCCACCCCGAGGTGGGGCGGACCACGCGGGCCAGGGGCGTCGGCACCCTCGACTTCCCGCTGCCGTTCGGGTCGGTGACCACCGCCAGCCCGCCGTGTGCCGGACGTCCGTCCAGCCGCAGGTCCCGGGCGACGGGTTCCCCGCCGTGGCCCAGGGTGACCGACTCGACCGGTAGGCCCCAGGACGCCACGACGTTCCTCGACCTCGCGCACCAGTTCGAGGTGTGGGAACTGTGCGCGCGGATGCACCGCGAGGGTCGGACGGTCGTCGCCGTTCTTCACGACCTCAACCAGGCCGCGCGGTACAGCCACCCACCTGGTGGTGCTGGACCGGGTCGCATCGTGGCGCAGGGGCCACCGGCGGAGGTGCCGCGCGCCGAGCTGGTCACGGAGGTGTTCGGCCTGACCCGCGACTCGTCCCCGACCCGCACGTCGGGACACCGGTGGTGATCCCGATGCCGGTGTCCGGTCCGCTGGCCCGACCAGCTCCGCCGGTTTCCCACGGGCCGGTGAGTGCGTGGCGCGCGTCGACGTCCTGTTCCGCCGCACCGGCCAGGTGCCCGGCCGTCCGGGGGACGGGGAACGGGCCGACCGGGAATAGGGAGCGCCGGACCAGCGTTATGCATGCGCATACAACTTGAGGAGGCTGTCGGAGATGCAGTTCGGGATCTTCAGCGTCGGTGACGTCACACCCGACCCGACCAACGGCACCACCCCCACCGAGGCCGAGCGGATCAGGGCGATGGTGCGGATCGCGCTGAAGGCCGAAGAGGTCGGCCTCGACGTGTTCGCCACCGGTGAGCACCACAACCCGCCCTTCGTGCCCTCGTCCCCCACCACCATGCTCGGTTACGTGGCCGCGCGGACCGAGCGGCTCATCCTGTCCACCGCCACCACGCTCATCACCACGAACGACCCGGTCAAGATCGCCGAGGACTTCGCGATGTTGCAGCACCTCGCGGACGGCAGGGTGGACCTGATGCTGGGCCGGGGCAACACGGGCCCGGTCTACCCGTGGTTCGGCCAGGACATCCGCCAGGGCATCCCGCTGGCGATCGAGAACTACCACCTGCTGCACCGCCTGTGGCGGGAGGACGTGGTCGACTGGGAGGGGCGGTTCCGCACCCCGCTCCAGTCCTTCACCTCCACCCCCCGCCCGCTCGACGGCGTGCCCCCCTTCGTCTGGCACGGGTCGATCCGGAGCCCGGAGATCGCCGAGCAGGCCGCCTACTACGGCGACGGCTTCTTCGCCAACAACATCTTCTGGCCCAAGGAGCACTTCGCCCGGCTCATCGAGCTGTACCGGACCCGCTTCGAGCACTACGGCCACGGGTCGGCGGACCAGGCCATCGTGGGGCTGGGCGGCCAGGTGTTCCTGCGGCGCAACTCGCAGGACGCGGTGCGGGAGTTCCGCCCGTACTTCGACAACGCGCCCGTCTACGGGCACGGTCCCTCCCTGGAGGAGTTCACCGAGCAGACGCCGCTGACGGTGGGCAGCCCCCAGGAGGCCATCGACCGCACCCTCCGGTTCCGCGAGTACTTCGGCGACTACCAGCGGCAGCTCTTCCTCGTCGACCACGCCGGGCTCCCCCTCAAGACGGTGCTGGAGCAGTTGGACCTGCTCGGCGAGGAGGTCATCCCGGTGCTGCGGCGGGAGTTCGAGTCGCTGCGGCCCGCGCACGTCCCCACGGCCCCCACCCATGAGAGCCTGCGCGCCAGGGGCGCCCAGGGCACGACGACCCCGGAGGAGGGAACCGCGTGACGACCAGGACCATCACGGTGATCAGCGCTGGCCTGGGCCAGCCCTCGTCGACGCGGCTGCTCGCCGACCGGCTGGCCGAGGCCACCACCTCCCGGTTGACCGAACGCGGCCACGAGGTCGACCTGGAGGTCGTCGAACTGCGGGACCACGCCAGGAGCCTGGCGAACACGCTGCTCACCGGGTTCGCCACCGGGCCGCTGGGTGAGGTGGTCGAGCGGGTGGGGTCGAGCGACGGCCTGGTGGCGGTCACGCCCGTCTTCAGCGCCTCCTACAGCGGCCTGTTCAAGCTGTTCTTCGACGTCCTGGACCCCGACCTGCTCGTGGGCACACCGGTGCTCGCCGGTGCCACCGGGGGTACGGCGCGGCACTCCCTCGCCTTGGAGCACGCCGTGCGCCCCCTCTTCTCCTACCTCCGTTCCGTGGTCGTCCCCACCGCCGTCTACGCGGCTCCCGAGGACTGGGCCGGTGGTGGCGCGGACACGGCGTTGGCCGACCGGATCGGCCGGGCGGCCGAGGAGCTGGCCGCGCTGGTCTCCACCCGCGAGCCGGGGGTCGCGGACCGCCGGGACGGGTTCGAGCAGCCCACTCCCTTCGAGGACCTGCTCTTCGGGGACCAGCGATGACCGGCGCGGACGTGCGGGCGGGGCGCGCCGCAACCCGGGCGCGGGTCGGGGTGTGGCGCTCGCTGATGGAGGTCCACTCCTCGGTGCTCCGTGAACTGGAACGGGAACTGACGGCTCGGCACGGCCTGTCCGTCAGCGAGTTCGACACGGTCGTCAACATCCCCACCGGCGGGGTGGGGCTGAGCGAGCTGACCGGCCGGGTGGTGCTCAGCCAGAGCGCGGTGAGCCGGCTGGTCGACCGGCTCACCCGGCGTGGCCTGCTGGAACGGACGGCCGCGCCGGAGGACTCCCGTGCGGTGCGCGTGCGGCTCACCTCGCTCGGGCGGCGGGTCCAGGTGGCGGCGATCCGGACCAACGCCGAGGTCGTGGAGCGGTGCTTCGCCGGGCGGCTCTCCGAGGAGGAACTCCAGGTGCTCGGCGCCGCGTTCGACCGGATCCGCGCACGGGAGCCGGTCGGCGGGTCGACCGCCCCAGCGGGTGGGGACGCGTCGGAGGAGGCCCCGGGCTGACCGGGGCGCCCGGGCGGGCCGCGTTGGGCGGGGCGCACCCGCCCCGGCCGCTCCTCCGGGTGGTCACGCTCCTCCGACGTCGTCCCCCACGGCGACGACCTCACCGATCACGATCACGGCGGGGGGTCGGACGTTCTCGGCCCGCACGCGCTCGGCGGCCTCGTCCAGCGTGCACCGCAGCACCCGCTGCCCCGCCATCGTGCCGTCGGCGATCACGCTCACCGGCGTGCCGGCGGCCCGGCCGTGGTCGAGGAGGACCCGGGCGAAGGCGTCGAGCCGGTCGACGCCCATCAACAGCACCAGGGTGCCCCCCAGCCGCGCCAGGGCGGGCCAGTCGGTGAGCGAGCGGGGGTCGCCGGGGGCGACGTGCCCGGACACCACGACCACCTCGTGGGCGACCCCCCGGTGGGTCACGGGGACACCGGCCACGGCGGGCACGGCGAAGGCGCTGGTCACCCCGGGGACGACGGTGACCGGGACACCGGCCTCCGCGCAAGCCAGCACCTCCTCGAAACCCCGGCCGAAGACGTAGGGGTCGCCACCCTTGAGCCGCACCACGAACTTGCCGGCCCGGGCGTGCCGAACCAGGAGGTCGTTGATCACGTCCTGGTTCGCCGCCCGGCCGTAGGGGATCTTCGCGGCGTCGACCACCTCCACGTGCGGTCCCAGCTCCTCCAGGAGCTCGCGCGGCCCGAGCCGGTCGGTGATGACCACGTCGGCCCTGGCGAGCAGCCGCCGTCCCCGCACCGTGACGAGGTCGGGATCCCCCGGTCCGCCGCCGACGAGGGCCACCCCGGGAGTGGCCGGTTCGGCGTGGTCGTCGACCACCCCGGACTGGAGTGCCGCGATCACGGCGTCCCGCACCGCCGCCGAGCGGCGGGGTCGACCTCCCGCGAGGACGCCGACCTCGACGTCGTCGTGGGTGCCGACCGCCGGGGTCACCGCGCTTCCCTGGACCGCCAGGTCGGCCCGCACGCAGAAGACGCGGGTGCGTTCCGCCTCCCGCGCCACCTCCTCGTTGACGGCGGGATCGCTGGTGCAGGCCAGTGCGTACCAGGCGTCGGCCAGGTCGCCGGCGTGGTAGGCCCGTCGGGTCCAGGTCAGCTCCCCGGCGGTGGCCATCGCCTCCACGGCCGGTGTCGCCGCCGGAGCGACGACCTCGACCCGCGCTCCCGACCTCAGCAACCGGGGTATCCGGCGTTGGGCCACGGTGCCGCCACCCACGACGAGGACCCGGCGGCCGGCGAGCAGGAGACCGCTGAGGTAGGGCTGCGCGCGACTCATGGCGCAGACCCTATTCGCGGGACCGCCCGGCGGGAACACGCTGCGTGGTCGCCGTCCCACCCTGCGGACGCCGGACTCCGCGACCTCTCCGGTCAGCCGGTCCCGGTGCGGGTGGAGGTCGCCCACACCAGGAAGGAGGGGTCCTCGGCCACGAACCGGGTGAGCCCCTGGGAAGTGGACACCATCCGGCTGACGGCGAGTTGCCGGCCCTCGACCTGGTAGCCGCTGTTGGCCAGGATGGTCCGGGTAGGTCCGATCAGGTCCGAGGTGGACAGGGAGACGACGACCCTGGGGGCGCCGACCGCCGCCACGGCGCGGACGACCTCGGCGCCACCTCCGCCGACGAAGACCGCGTCCGGTTGGGGGAGGTCGGCGAGCGCGTCGGGGACGACGCCCTCCACGACGCGGGGCTCCACCCCGAGGGCGGCGGCGTTGGCGATGATCCGGGCGCACTGCACCGGGTCCTGGTCGATGCTGATCACGGCGGCGCCGAGTCGGGCTGCCTCGACCGACACGGCGCCGGATCCCGCGCAGACGTCCCAGACGAGGGAGCCGGGGGCGGGACCGAGCCGGGCCAGGGCGAGGGCGCGGAGCTCAGCCCTGCTGAGCAGACCGGGCCGTTGCGAGAAGGTGTCCTCCGGTAACGCCCACCCCTGGGTGGCGATGGCGGTGGTGGCCGAGGCGGATCCCGCCAGCCAGCCGGGTTCGCCGGGGCCTTCCGGGTCGGCCAGCGAGAACAGGAGGTTCGGCTCGCGCCAGCGGCGGGTCGCGGCGCCGGCCGGATCCACGGTGGACACCCGTTGGTCCTCGGTGCCGGGGTCCTCCACGACGACGAGGGTGCGCCGCCAGCCGCGCAGGCCCGCGCCGATCTCGGCGGGGCCCGCTCCGGTGGCGGTGAGCACCGCGACCGAGGGTCGTGCCCGGCAGACGTTGAGCGCGCGGCGGAGGTCCCGGCCGCCGGCGGCCACGATGGGCAGGTCGTCCCACGGGCGGCCGAGTTCGGCGGCGAGCCGTTGCACGCTGGTGGTGCCGGGGATCACCTCGGGCCGCAGGCCGTGCTCGCGCAGCGTTCGCACCAGGCCGAAGAAGCCGGGGTCTCCGTCGGCGAGGATCACGGCGTGCGCCTGCTCGCCCAGCGCCCGCAGTTCCCGGACCACGGGTTCCCAGGGTTCGGGTTCCACCGTGCGCGTTCCGGTGGGTGCGTGTCGGTCGAGGAGGCGCGACGCCCCGACGACCATCCGCGCGCCCTCCAGTCTCGCGGCCGCCGCCGGGGAGAGCGCGCCGCCGTCGATGCCGATCACCGTCACCGTCACCTGTCCACCACTCCGTCCGTCGTCCGGGCCGGCCGTCGCCGAGCCGGTGGTTGCGCGTGTGGTCCGCCGCCGGAGCAAACCTGCCGGCGGCGGACAGCGTCGCAGATCAGGCACCGACGGACAACGGCGGTGGCCTCGTGGTGGTCGCCGGTGGGTGGGAGGTGCTCAGTCCGCCGCGTCTGCCCGCCGCCCCCGGGTGGACCTGCGGTTCGTCGCCTTCCGGGCCGCGGCGGGCGGTGCCGACCTGGCGGCACGGCTCCGCCCGCCCCCG
>NZ_AGVX02000366.1 GCF_000239155.1 Actinoalloteichus spitiensis RMV-1378 | reverse complement strand
CGAACGCGACGGATCGACCTGGTACGGACCCGAACGCGACGGATCGGGGTAACCGGCGGGCTGGGGGCCTGACGGGGTCTGTTCCACGTAGTAGGGCCCACTGGCGGAACCGTCCCCGGCGGCGGGCCCACCGGCCGCCTGCCAGTTCGGCTCCCCGCGCGATTCCGGCTCGTACTGTCCGGTCACCGTTCGTCCTTCCACACGAGCGAACGGATCGAGCCTTCCCCGACCCGCCTTCGACGGTAACGCCAGCCGTTTCCCGTGCTTGTGGGGGGTTCGCGTTCCGCCCGCCAGGCCCGCGCCACCGCCGATCAGCCGACTCCAGCATAGGAATGCAGACCCGCCACGACCAGGTTCACGAAGAAGAGGTTGAAGACGACGGTGGCGAAACCGATCACGTTGATCCACGCGGCGGGCACCCCGCGCCAGCCGGTGGTGGCCCGCGCGTGCAGGTAGCCGGCGTAGACCACCCAGGAGATGAAGGCCACCGTCTCCTTGGGGTCCCACCCCCAGAAGCGGCCCCAGGCCGCCTCGGCCCAGATGGCCCCGCAGATGATGCCGAAGGTCAGGATCGGGAAGGCGAAGACGGCGGTGCGGTAGGCGAGCCGGTCCAGCGCGGCGAGGTCCGGCAGTTTCGCACCGAGGTTGCGGAACCGCTCCGGACGCCGCTCGTGCGCCGACTTGATCAGGTACGCCACGGCCCCCATCCCGGAGACCAGCAGGATGCCACTGCCGACGATGGCCGCGGAGACGTGGATGATGATCCAGTAGGACCGCAGCGAGGGCACCAGCGGTGCCGCTTCGGCGTACAGGAAGGTTCCCGCGACGAAGTACAGGATGACCACGGGGAGCAGCACGAAGACCGCGATCTCGCGGACCGGGTGACGCCGCAGCACCACCAGCCAGGCGACCACCGCCGCCAGGCACAGGGCCGCGATGTACTCGTACATGTTGCCCCACGGGATGCGGCTGGTCGCCAACCCCCGCAACACCAGGGACGCCAGCTGGAGGGCGGCGGCCAGCACCGTCAGGGCCACGCCCATCCGGCCCAGTCGCGCCGCCAGCGGACGCCGGTCACGCGTCCCGGCACGGGCCGCCCCCTCCGGGAGGTCCTCCTCCGAGGGGTCCAGCGTGGCCACGCCGCCCCCGGCGGCCCCGGCGGCCGGCGCCGCCGCACGTTGCCTGGGCTTGCGGGTGAATCCGTACTCCGCGGCGTGCAGCAGCAGTCCGAGCATGAACACGGCCAACGCGGCGGCGTAGCAGAGATCGCTGTAGACCGACAGCGTCTCGTTGACAGGCATCAGGTGTCCTTCCCGTGCACCCGGGCCGAAGCGGGCTCCGGGTCAGCCGGCGGTTCCGAACGGCCGGCGGGCTCCAGCTCGGCGGCGAGCCGGGTGAACTCCTCGCCGTAACCGGCCTGGTCAGTCCGTGCCAGACCACCGATGCGCACCACGGTACGACCACCGGGGCCGTCCGGACCGGCAGGGGTGGCGCGCACCCAGATCCGGCGCCGTTTGATCCCCAACGACAGGCTCAGCCCGAGCAGCACCGCGATGCTCGCGACCAGCACCCAGATCTGCGCCGGATCGTGGGAGACCTGGAGGGAGACCCAGTCGTCGACCCCGTCGAAGCGGATGACGGTGCCGTCGTCCAGCTCCAGCTCCTCACCGACCGACAGGTTCTCCCTGGCCACCCGTTCGAGGAGTCCCGCGTCCACCATCTCCTGGTCGACCTCGAAGATGGACTGCCCGCGGCCGGAGTCGTTGCCCAGGTTCCCGCGCAGGATGTCCACCGCGACCGCCGGCTCGTTGAGCGCGGGGAACCGGGAGGTCAACAGGGATCCGTCATAGGCGGGGGTGGGGGCGAGCAGGCCGGTGATGGCCAGCTGGTTGCGGTGCCGTTCCTCCTGGTCCGGGGTGTCCGGCGGGTCGAACTTGGTCGCTCCCTCGGAGAGCATGGTCTGGAGTTCCACCGGCCGCCACTGGGTGGTCCCGACCCGTTCCTCCCCGTTGGGGAAGGTGACGGTGAAGCGGGGCGCGTACCCGTGCCCCAGCAGGTACACGCGGTCGGATCCCGTGCGCAGCGGGTGGTTCACCTGGAGCTCGTGCTGGCTCCACTCACCGGTCTCCAGGGCGTCGCCCACCTGGTAGGACAGGTCGGCGTGGTACTGGAGGGCCTGCCCGGTGGGCAGGTGCTCCGCGCGGAAACCGTCGACGCGGACGCAGAACGGGTTCAGGTGGGTGCCGTCGACGCTGATCCCCGCGTTGAAGGAGTCGTAGTTGTAGATGCCCGAGTTGCAGAACTCCTGGCCGTCGGCCCGGACGATGGTCTGGCCCTCGTACCCGAACAGCTCGCCCAACGCGAAGGCGACCAGCAGGCCCAGCATCGCGGTGTGGAAGACCAGGTTCCCCGCCTCGCGGAGGTAGCCCCGTTCGGCGCTGAGGGTGCGGACACCCCCGTCCTCCTCGCGTTCGGCGACCCGCCACCCCTTGAGCACGGTCCGGGCGTGGTCGACCACCTCCTGCGGCGAGGCGTCGGTCTCCGCGCGGTGGTGGTGCGGTAGCCGGTCGAGGTTCCTCGGTGTCAGCACGGGCCTGGCGCGCAGCTGCCGGACGAACTCCGCGCACCTCGGCACCACGCACCCCACGAGGGAGGTGAACAGCAGCACGTAGATCGCGGCGAACCACACGCTGCCGAAGACGTCGAACATCGACAGCCGGTCGAGGAGGGGGGCCAGGCGCGGGTTGTCGTTGTAGTAGTCGACGACGAGTTCCGGAGCCACCGACCGTTGCGGGAGCAGCGCGCCGGGCACCGACGCCAGCGCCAACAGGAACAGCAGCACGAGTGCCGTCCGCATGGTCGTCAGACCACGCCAGTAGTTGCGGAGGGTCGCCAGCACCACGCGGTGCGGCGCGCGTCCCGCCCTGGCCTCCTCCCGGGGCTTCGACTCCTCGGCCATCAGAGCGGCAACTCGAAGCCGCTGATCGGACCGCGCAGCACGCCGATGAGCCAGTTCCAGGTACCGGTCACGAGCAGAACCCCCACCAGAATCATCATCACGCCACCAGCGAGCTGGATCCTCCTCGTGTTCCGCCGCAGCCAGCCGGCGCTGCGCACGGCCCAGCCCGCCCCGACCGCGAGGAGCACGAACGGCAGGCCCAGTCCGAGGCAGTACGCGGCGACGAGGGTGACACCCCTGGTCAGGACCCCGCCGTCGTCCTGGGTGGCGATGGCGAAGGACAACACGCCGGTCAGGGTCGGACCGAGACAGGGCGTCCAGCCCAGTGCGAACACGCCGCCGAGCAGCGGAGCTCCGAGGACCCCGTCCCGGCGGACGCGGTGGAACCGGAGGTCGCGCTGGAGGGCCGGCACCAACCCGAGGAACACCAGCCCCATCGCGATGGTGATCACGCCGCCCACCCGCTGGAGCACGACCTCGTTGGCCGTGATCGTCTCGGAGAGCCCGAGGAGGCTGACCGTCGCGAGCATGAACACGACCGTGAACCCCAGGACGAACAGCAGCGCCGCGCCGGCCACCCGCCACCGGCCCGCACGCGGTTCCGGTCGGGTTTCCGCCGGCTTCCCGACCGCTTCGGGCGGGGAGGCCGGGGACTTCGGCATCGGGGACGCCGCCCCGGCGGGCACCGGTTGCGCCGCCCGGGTGGGCGCCTCGTCCGGCGCGGACGCGCCGACCAACCCCGCCAGGTAGGCGAGGTAGCCGGGGACCAGCGGGATCACGCACGGCGACGCGAAGCTGACGAGGCCGGCCAGCGCCGAAAGGCCCATCGCCAGCAGCAGCGGGCCGCTGATCACGAACTCGGTGGGGTCCACGCTCAACGAGAGTAAGCAGTACGAAACGGATACTCCGCCGGGGGTCGCCCGTGCGTGGCGCCGCCCACTCCGCCGCTCACCGGCCGCCCACCTCCCCGGCGTCGCCGCCACCCTCGGCGAGCAGGTCCTCGATCGCGGGCATCAGCTCCTCCTCGTGGACCTGCGCGAGGAACACCGCCGCCACCCGCTGCTCGCGGTCGATCAGCAGGGTGGAGGGCACGGCGTTGCGCGGGTAGCCGCGCAGCCCGAGCAGCGACCGGCCGGAGGGGTCGTAGATGCTCGGATAGGTCAGGCCGAGGTTCTCCATGAAGTCGATCGGCGCGCTGCGCGGGTTGTCCCGGACGCTGATCCCCAGGAACCGCACGTCCTCGTCCGCCGTCTCCTCCGACATGCGCTGGAGTTCGGGAGCCTCTTCCCGGCACGGGGTGCACCAGGAACCCCAGATGTTGACCACGACGACGTCACCGGCGTAGTCGGCGACGCTGATGCGGTTGTCCTCGTCGAACAGGTCCTCACCCGCGATCTCCGGTACGGGCTGGCGTTCCGCCGCCTCGTAGTGGATGCGGGTCTGACCGCCGGGGGCGATGAACTGGAAGTCCCCCTCCACCTGCTCGGTTCCGACGCACGCGGTGGCCAGCAGGCCGGTGGCCACGGCCAGGACCGCGAGGCGACGCCGACGCCGCCGTGTCCCGCCGATGCCGTGGTCGGACTGTCCGCTACCGCTCATCACACACCTTCCCGCTGGGGTCCGTCGCCGTCACCGGACACGCGTTCATCCGCCGGGGTGGCGCTGCCCCGGGAACCAGCCTGCCACCGCCCGGGGGGCACCCGGGAACCGGGCCGGTGACCGGGGAGCCACCCGTCGAGGTGGGTCCCCGGCCCGGGCGGCTCAGGCTCCCGTCACCCGCGCGTCGGTGCCGCCCACCGGCTCGAAGTAGGAGATCCGGACCAGCTGCTCGTCGTCGAAGACGAGGCTGGTCAGGGAGGCCAGCGAGCACTGCCGCCGCCTGGGGTCGTGCCACATCCGACGCCCTTCGAGGAACAGCCTGGTGGTCCAGATCGGCAGCTGGTGGGAGACGCACACCGCCTCGTGGCCTTCCGCCGCGGCCCGCGCCCGGTGGACCGCGCCGAGCATGCGGTGCGCGATCCGCAGGTATGGCTCCCCCCAGGAGGGGCGGAACGGGTTGCGCAACTTCGACCAGTGCCGGGGGGACCGCAACGCGCCGTCACCCACCGACACCCGGAGCCCCTCGAAGAGGTTCCCCGCCTCGATCAGGCGGTCGTCGGTGGCCAGTTCCACGCCGTGGGTGGCGACCAGCGGCTGCGCGGTCTGCTGCGCCCGTTCCAGCGGCGAGGCCACCACGTGCACGAGGTCCCGGTCGGCGAGGAACGCGGCCACCTCCTTGGCCTGCTGCTCACCGGTCGCGGAGAGGTGGAAGTTCGGGAGGCGCCCGTAGAGCACGCCGCTCGGGTTGTGCACCTCGCCGTGGCGGAGCAGGTGCACGGTCGTCCGGGTCGTCATCTCGTCCCCTCTCGGCTCGCCGCCGCGGCGGCCTCGGCGGCGGCGGGCAGTGCCGCCGCGATCACCTCGAACGCGTCGTCGTCCAGCGCCGCCGACACGAACCAGGCCTCGAAGGCGCTGGGCGGCGCGTACACGCCGCGTTCCAGCAACGCGTGGAAGAACGCGGGGAAACGCCAGGTCTCGGCCCGCTGGGCCGCGGCGTAGTCGTGGACCTCGTCCTCGGTGAAGAAGACGCTGAGCAGGTTGCCGGCGTAGGCGACGTGGTGCGGGACGCCGGCCGAGGTCAGGGCGTCGCCGAGCAGGCCACCGAGCCGGCGGGCGTTCTCGTCGAGCCGCGCGTACACGGCGTCGTCGGCGGCGCGCAGCGTCGCCAGGCCCGCCGCCACGGCGACGGGGTTCCCGGACAGCGTGCCGGCCTGGTAGACGGGTCCGGCCGGTGCGAGCCGGGCCATCACCTCGGCGCGGCCGCCGAACGCGGCCGCCGGCAACCCACCGGACATCACCTTGCCGAAGGTGTAGAGGTCGCCGGCGACTCCGTCGATGCCGTACCACCCGGACCGGGACACCCGGAACCCGGTCATGACCTCGTCCACCACCAGCAGCGCGCCGTGGCGGTCGCAGAGTTCCCGGAGGCCCGCGTTGAAGCCGGGCACGGGGGCCACCGCCCCCATGTTGCCGGCGGCGGCCTCGGTGATCACGCAGGCGATGTCGGCGCCGTGGTGGTCGAAGGCCTCCCGCACGGCGGCGAGGTCGTTGTAGGGCAGGACGAGGGTGTCCTCGGCCTGGGCGCCGGTGACCCCCGGAGTGGTGGGCAGGCCCAGCGTCGCGACCCCGGAGCCGGCGCTGGCCAGCAGCGCGTCGACGTGGCCGTGGTAGCAGCCGGCGAACTTCACGATCTTGCGCCGCTCCGTGTAGCCCCTGGCGAGCCGAACGGCGCTCATGGTGGCCTCGGTGCCGGAGTTGACCAGGCGGAGCTGGGCGACCGGCGGCACCCGGTCGATGATCTCCTGGGCGAGCTCCACCTCACCTGTGGTGGGGGTGCCGAACGACAACCCGTTCGTGGCTGCCGACCGGACGGCCTCCACGACGGCGGGGTGGGCGTGTCCGAGGATCATCGGTCCCCAGGAGGACACCAGGTCCACGTACCGGTTCCCGTCGACGTCCCACAGGTGTGGGCCGGCGCCGCGCACCATCACCCTGGGGGTACCGCCGACGGAGTGGAACGCCCGCACCGGGCTGTTCACACCGCCCGGGGTGAGAGCGCTGGCCCGCTCGAACCACTCCCTCGACCGCTCGGCGGATCGGCCAGCCGATCCGGTGCCGTGTCCTTCCGCACCCGTTGGTTCCCGCTGCTCGCTCACGGGACCAGTCTCGCAAGGGCCGTTCGGCGCGCGGGGGCCGAGGTGGGTGTGACGTCGCGCGTCTCACCGTGGCGGGGGTTCGGGGCCGGCCTCCGCCATGGCGGCCGGCCCGTGCCCGGCCCGGCTGGCCAGCACC
>NZ_AGVX02000367.1 GCF_000239155.1 Actinoalloteichus spitiensis RMV-1378 | reverse complement strand
GTTCACGGCGCCGGCGTGAACCGCCAGTGGTGCGGCCGAGGGGTGCGGTGACGAACGGAGAGCACCGCCGCGGGGCTCTTCGCGACCGGTTCAGGTCAGCGCCGCCGAGACCGCCTCGGCGGCGCTGACGGTGAGCGGCCCCACCGTGGCCTCGTCCACGGCGCGCATCGCCACCACCCCGACGCTCGCCCGGAGGCCGGGCACCCCCCGCACCGGGGCGGCCACGCCGTGGGCGCCCTCCTGGATCTCCCCGCTGGAGAACACCCAGGGGCGGTCGGCGGGCAGGTCGATGGCCCGCCCGGCCGCCCCCTGCCGTGCCGGGTGCCGGTAGCCCACGCGGTAGGAGACGTGGAACACGGTCCACGAGGGTTCGACCACCGCCACGACCTGGGCCTCCTCACCGTCGGCCACCGTGATGTGGGCGGTCGCGCCGGTCCGCTCGGCCAGTTCCCTCAGTGCGGGCAGCGCGGCGAGCCGTACCTGGGGCAGCACGTTGCCCGCCAGCGTGAGCAGGCCGAGACCGAGCCGGACCCTCGACCCCTCCCTGCGGACCAGGCCCCGGGCCTGCAGCGGCCCCAACAACCGGTACACCGCCGCTCGGCTGACCCGGATGGCGGTCGCGAGCTCGCTGATGGTCGGGGCGTCCGACTGCGCCTCGGCGACCGCCTGCAACAACGCCAACCCCCGTTCGAGGGTGAGGGACCGTTCGCGCGGGAGCCCGGGGATCTCGACCTCCGCGACCGGTGCGTCGGCCGCCGAGCTCGGGGTGGTCACCGGCTGGCGGGTGGTGGGGACGGACATGTCAACGTCCGGAGCCGCGTACGCCCGGCGCGGCATCGGCGGGCAGCACCCGGCCCGCGACCTCGGCCAACCCCACGACCGAGCCGCCCGGCCCGGGGGCGGTGGCGGTGATCTCGACGTCGTCGCCGTCGAGCAGGAAGGCGCGGGCGCTGCCGTCGTCGAGGGTCACCGGCTCCCGTCCGCCCCAGCTCAGTTCCAGGAACGACCCGCGCTGGTCCCGGCCGGGGCCGGACACGGTCCCGGAGGCGAAGAGGTCGCCGGGCCGGACGGTGGCCCCGTTGACCGTGAGGTGCGCCAGCTGTTGCGCCGGGGACCAGGCCATCGAGGCGAACGGTGGACGGCTCACCACGGTGCCGTTCCAGCGGACCTCCAGCCGAAGGTCCAGCCCCCAGGGCTCGTCCTCGGCCAGGTAGTCCAGCAGCGGGTGCGGCGCCGGGGGCGGGGCCACTCGCGCCGCCTCCAGCGCGTCCAGCGGCGTGATCCAGTGGGCGAGGGACGTGGCGAAGGACTTCCCCAGGAAGGGGCCGAGGGGCTGGTACTCCCAGGCCTGGATGTCCCGGGCCGACCAGTCGTTGACCAGGGCCACCCCCAGGACGTGGTCGGCCAGCTCGGAGGTCCGCACCTCGCCCCGGACCGGCCCGCCGCAGACGAAGCCCACCTCGGCCTCGATGTCCAGCCGCTCGCTCGGCCCGAACACCGGCGCTGGCGAGTCCGGGGGTTTGCGCTGGCCCCGTGGCCGACGCACCGGCGTGCCGCTGGCCACGACCGTGCCGGCGCGCCCGTGGTAACCGACCGGCAGGTGCGTCCAGTTCGGCAGCAACGGGTCGGAGTCCGGCCGGAAGATCCGGCCGACGTTCTCCGCGTGGTGCCGGGAGGAGTAGAAGTCGACGTAGTCGGCGACCGCGAAGGGCAGCACCGGCCGGACCTCCACGAGCGGTACGAGATCGGCACCGGGCGGCGCCGAGTCGCGGTCCACGAGCTCCCGCAGGCGTTCCCGCAGTTCCGCCCACACCGGGCGGCCGGCGGCCAACAGCGGGTCCAGCGAGCCGGCGGCCAGGGGTTCGGACAGTCGTGGTCCGAGGTGGGCGGCCAGCGGGCGCAACGGCAGCGCGTGGTCTCCGACGCGCACGAGCACACCTGTCGCGGATTCCGCTCGCACCCGCCCGGCCCCGTAGGGCAGGGTCTGCGGTCCGAACGGGCCGGCCGCGCTGAACGCGGGGTCGTCGATCCAGCTCACACGATCACCCTTCCGCAGGGAGGTGGTCGTACACCACCGATTTGACCGGGCGCTGCCGGCGTCCGGCATGGCGGGCACACCGACGCGTCCCCCGCGCGCCGGTGCGGCGTCACCGGGTCACAGCAGGCCGAGTTCCCGGAGGTCGTCGAGCGGCTCGCTCAACGAGCAGGAGCCGTAGGAGGCGAACACGCCCCGCACGGCGCGGGCCGCCTCGTCGGAGAGCTCCTTGGCCTCCTCGGCGAGCGCCGTGGCGTCGTCGCTCGCCAACGCCTCCCGGACGTCCCGGCCCGACAGCGCCCTGGCGCAGGCGACCAGCAGGTTCAGGAACCCGTGGTGGGGGAAGTTGGTCTCCTCGTCCACGTAGCGCACCGCGTGGTGCATCCCCGCCGTCGCCTTGAAGGGGATACCGGTGCTGCTGGCCACCGACAGGAAGTCGGCCACCTGGTCGACGGAGGGGAACGCCTCGGGGGTGGCGCCCCCGCACCGCAGCTTCGCCCACGAACCGTGCTCGGCGACCCGCCGCACGCTGTCCAGCCAACCGGCGCCGCCTCGGCGCGGTTCGATGACGCGGATGACGTCCTCCGGCACGAACTCGGACACGCGTTCGAGCCACACGTCGTCCACCTCGGACGGCGCTGGCATCTCCACCATGTTCAGCGACAGCAGTTCGGTGCGGGACTCCACGATGGAAACGGCCTTGGGCACTCCCCCCAATCCGGTGTCGATGACCAGCGACAACGCCACCGGGCGCAGGGGCTTGGCCTTGATCAGTTCGGTGATGAGTTCCGGCAGCCGCGACGAGGGGCAGAGGAAAAGCCCCATGACGCCGGCCGCGTTACCAGCCCGCGCCTCCAGGTGGCCGCGAACCGCCTCGGCCATTCCGGTGTTGGCGGGCGGGAAGAGCGCGGCGTCGTCGACCAACCGCGCGAGCAGGGGAGGAATCCCCCGCGGACCGGGAGCATGAAGTTCAACGGCGCTTGACACGGCTGACACGCTAGTGCCGGAACGAACGATGAACAAAGGTGTCCGCATAACGAACACCGGGAGCCGACATGCCCCACTACCGCAGTGTTGGTGAGTTACCCCCCAAACGGCACACCCAGTTCCGCTCACCGGACGGCAGCCTGTACGCGGAGGAACTGATGGGGGTGGAGGGGTTCTCCTCGGACTCCGCCCTGCTCTACCACCGGGAACTCCCCACGGCGATCATCGACTCGCGGGAGCCGGACTGGCCCGCCCGGGCCTCCTCCCCCGAGGCGCACGGCAGGTCCACCACGCCCAACCTCCCCCTGAAACCCCGGCACTTCCGCACCCCGGAGCTGAGCTGGCCGGCGGGCCCCGTCGACGCCGTGACCGGCCGGCGGCAGCTGTTCGCGAACCCGGACGTGTCCATCTCCTATGTGGCGGCGGACGCCGACAGCGGCCTGTACCGCAACGCCGTCGGCGACGAGCTGCTGTACGTGCAGTCGGGGTCGGCGACGGTGGAGACCGTGTACGGGGCGTTGGAGGTCGGCCCGGGGGACTACGTCGTGCTGCCGGCGTCGTGCACCTACCGCATCCTCCCCCGGGGCGTGCTGCGCCTCCTCGTGCTGGAGGCCACCGGGCACATCGGACCACCGCGCCGGTACCTCTCCGCGCGGGGCCAGTTCCTCGAACACGCCCCCTACTGCGAGCGCGACCTGCGCGCCCCCACCTCGCCGCTGCTGGCGGAGGGCGAGGACGTCGACGTCCTGGTCCGGCACCGGGCCGGCCTGTCCGTCCTCACCTACGCCCACCACCCCTTCGACGTGGTCGGCTGGGACGGCTGCCTGTACCCGTGGGCGTTGAACATCGCCGACTTCGAGCCGATCACCGGCCGCGTGCACCAGCCGCCTCCGGTGCACCAGACCTTCGAGGGCCCGAACTTCGTGGTCTGCTCGTTCGTGCCCCGCAAGGTCGACTACCACCCGCTCGCGGTGCCGGTGCCCTACAACCACGCCAACGTCGACTCGGACGAGCTCATGTTCTACGTCGGCGGGGACTACGAGGCCAGGAAGGGTTCGGGGATCGGACTGGGTTCGCTGTCGCTGCACCCGGCCGGCTGCACGCACGGCCCCCAGCCCGGCGCCGTGGAGGCCTCGCTGGGCGCGGAGCGCTTCGACGAGACCGCCGTCATGGTGGACACCTTCCGCCCGCTCGAACTGGGCGAGGCGGCCCTCGCCTGCGAGGACGAACGCTATGCCTGGTCCTGGGCCCGCCGGGGCCCGGAGTCCCGCGCCACCGGGTGAGGGGGACCGTCGGCCCGCCGGGGACGGAACACGACTACCCCCAACGACCAGAACAGGTTAGGCTCACCTAACACTTGGAGGTGAGTTGGTGGTGACGACGCCCGACCATCGCGTGAACGGCCCCGGCGCGGCCGAACGCGCGAGGAGCATCGCCGAGCGCGGGGGCCGGGCCGCCCTGATGCCGGACGAGACCAGTGCGACCCGGGTCGAGCCGATCCTGCACCACACCGCGCCGGACGGAGTGGTCACGCTGATGCTGCCCGACGAGCACCCGGTGGTGGCCAGGCTGCGTGCTGGGGACGACGCCGTCTCGGCGGCGGTGCTGGAGCTGGCCGACGCCGCACCCGTACCGCTCCGGGAGCCGGTGCGGGGCCTGTTGTGGTTCACCGGTCTGCTCACCGCGCTGACACCGAACGAGGCCCGCGCCGAGGGCCTGGGGATCGCCGAACACCGCCCGGACACCAGGCTGCTGGACATCGGCCACGGAATGTCCCTCCTCCGGCTCACCCCCGCGTCGATGGTCCTCGCCGATGCGGAGGGCACCTGCCCCGTCGCCCCGGAGGAGTTCACGAGGGCGGTGCCGGACCCGTTCTGCCGGCAGGAACCGCACTGGCTGCGCCACCTGGAGAACGCGCACCGGGATGTCGTCGGCATGCTCGGCCGGCACGTCCCCGACCACCTGCGGGGTGGGCGGGTCCGGCCGTTGGGCATCGACCGGTTCGGCCTGCGGCTCCGGGTGGAGGCCGTGACCGGGGACCACGACGTCCGCCTGGCCTTCTCGCGCCCGGTCAGTGAGGTGCGCGAGCTCTCGCTGGAGCTTCGCCGGCTCGTGGGCTGCCCGTTCGTCCAGGCGGTGACCACCGGCCCATGAGCCGGGCGACCCCGCCGTGCGCCGAGGGCGGCGCCCGTTCGGGCTGCCCGTCCCCTCCGCAACGGCCGGGGCGCCGGCGGGCAGTGGCGCGGAGGGACCGGGACGGCCACCAGGGCCCCGTCTCGCACCGATGTGGACGGACCACCCCCACCCGAACCCGCCAGCCCGCCGCGCCCGCCGGCGCCGCCGAGCAGGGCGGCCGGGAGCGCCACCGATCTCCTGTCGGCCGATCCCGGGCCGGGTCCCGGGGCTCCGCGACCGCTGTACCGTGCGGACGTGCCCTCCACGCCGCGGTCTTGGTTCCGCCCGGCCCGCCCAGCAGACCCCGAGGTGATCTCCGATCCGGGGCAGCGGCGAGCGGTCGTCATCGAACTCCTCATCGTCTTCACCGCGACACTCGGACTGTCCGGGCTGCGCAGCCTGTTGTCCCTGCTGGACTCCCTGCTCCGGCCCACGCCGCTCTCGGAGCAGTCCGTCGCGATCAACGTCCCGCAGGCCACCATCGGTCTGCTCGACCTGGCCAGGCAGCTCACGAGCGTGCTCCAACTGCTGTCGTGGGGTGCGCTCGGCGTGTACCTGCTGTGGCGGGCCGGGATCGCGCTGCGCCGGATCGGCCTGGACCGCGCCCAGGTCGGCCGCGACTTCGTCCGGGGAGCCGGGCTCGCCGCCATCATCGGCGTTCCCGGTCTGGCCTTCTACCTCGTCACCAGGGCGATCGGCATCAACCTGACCGTGCTGCCCAGCACGCTGGACGAGGCGTGGTGGCGCTCGGTGACCCTGGTGCTCTCCGCGGTGGGCAACTCCTGGGCCGAGGAGATCCTGGTCGTCGGGTACCTGATCACCAGGCTCCGGCAGCTCGGCTGGTCGGAGAACGCCTCGCTGTGGTTCTCGGCCGTCCTCCGCGGCACCTACCACCTGTACCAGGGGTTCGGCGGGTTCCTCGGCAACATCGTGATGGGACTCGTCTACGCCCGGTACTGGCAGCGGACAAACAGGCTCTGGGCCCTGGTGGTGGGCCACGCGCTCATCGACGTCGTCGCCTTCGTCGGGTACGCGCTGCTCGGACCGCACCTGTCCTGGTTGCCCTGACTCCCGCCGCGTCGCCGAACACGGACGGGTGCGGAGGTCCTCGGGGGACCGGAGGCCGTGCGGGGCCCGGCCCCGACCCGCTCAGGCCGACGCCCGGCAGTGCCTCGACGGCGGTCAACTCGGCTGCCGTCAGGTGCGACCCCGCGTTCGGGAGCCGTCCCACCGCCCGACCGACGCGGCCGAGGGGAGCCAACTCCGCGGGCACCCCGAACTCCTGCCGGGACGGGCTCGTGCGACTCCGCCGGCAGCACGAAGGAGCAGGCCCCCGGCCCCTCGCCGGCCGCCCTGAGCGGCACCAGCGACGTGGCTGTGCCCGTGTCGACGTACCGGTACGGGCCGGCCGGCGGCACGGCCCCGGCCCTCCCAGCCCTTGTCCGGTTCCGCGTGGCGGCCCGGGTAGGCACGTTGGTGCGCCAGTGGGACGACCACCAGGGATGCGTCGCACATCGTCGCGGTTCGCGCGGCACGCGTCGGCGCGAGGAGCCAGGAACGGGTCCGGTCCGCCTCCTCCGCCAGCGCGAGCGAGGCCAGCCCTGCGAGCACCCGACCGAGGGGCTCGGAGCGCACTCGCCGGCACCCGTTCGACCTCCATCGGCGGGAGCGGCCGATCCGTGTGGTGCCGCACCACC
>NZ_AGVX02000368.1 GCF_000239155.1 Actinoalloteichus spitiensis RMV-1378 | reverse complement strand
CGGGAACCGGCCGCCCCCACCCCACGACGTCAGGCGGTGGTGGCGGCACCAGCCCGTCGCTCACCGGTCGGCTCCGGGGAGGCGGCACCCAGGGGGCCTTCCGCGAGCCGGGCGAGGAAGAAGTCCCGCACGTCGGAGGACAGCAGTTCGGGCACCTCCATCGCGGCGAAGTGGCCGCCGCTCTCGAACTCCGACCAGTGCCTGATGTCGTACAGCCGCTCGGCGAGGGGACGCACCGAGAGCGTGATGTCGTGCGGGAACACCGCCACTCCCATCGGTACCGGGCACCGTTCGGCGCGCCGGGGGGCCTCGCGGTACAGGCGCGCCGAGGACGCGGCGGTGGCGGTCAACCAGTACAGGGAGACGTTGGTGAGCATCCGGTCGTCACTGATCCGCGAGTGCGGGTCCGTCCAGTGGGCGAAGCGTTCGGCGATCCAGGCCAACTGCCCGACGGGTGAGTCGGTCAGCGCGTAGCCGATGGTCTGCGGGGTGAGGGCCTGGAGCGCCTGGTACGGCGGACGGTTCGCCATCAACTGACGAATCCTGTCCAGCCGGGCCTCGTCCACCGGGGATAGCTCGACGTCCGCGTCCGGGTCAGGGGGTGTGGGCAGGTAGTTGACGTGCACGCCCACGACCCGATCCGGTGCCACCGCCCCCAACGCAGTGGAGATGCCCGAACCGAAATCGCCGCCCTGCGCCCCGTAGCGCTCGTACCCGAGCCGCCGCATCAGCTCGGCCCAGGCCCGCGCGATCCGGACGATGTCCCAGCCCCGTTCGCGGGTGGGACCCGAGAAGCCGTAGCCCGGGATGGAGGGGATCACCAGGTGGAACTCGCGGGACAGCGGCTCGATGACGTCGAGGAACTCCAGGAACGAACCAGGCCAGCCGTGGGTGAGGACCAACGCGAGGGCGTCCGGTCTCGCGGACCGGACGTGGACGAAGTGGATGCGCTGGCCGTCGATCTCGGTGGTGAAGTGCGGCAGCTCGTTGAGCGTGGCCTCGTGCGCGCGCCAGTCGTAGCCGGTGCGCCAGTACTCGGCCAGTTCCCGGAGCCGAGTCAGCGGGAAGCCGTAGTCCCAGCCGGCGTCGGCGATCTCGTTGGGCCAGCGGGTGCGCGCGAGCCGGTCGGTCAGGTCGTCGAGGTCGGCCTGGGGGACGTCGATGCGGAACGGCGTGATCATGTTCTCAACTCCGGTGAGGTTCGTTCGTCACCCGGGGACCGGACGACGGGCCACCACCGATCCCCCGCCCAGTCCGCTCGGCTGGTGGGCCGGAGTAGCGGTCGCGGGGAGGGCGGCGGGAAACCGGTTGGTTGGGTTGCTCCGTGCTTGAACACGCCCGTCGTGCCCCTTCCGAGGAAGCTTCCCGCCCTACCCCTCGCGCGCACGGGCTGGAACCGGACCCTTCCTCGGACGGTGGCACGCTGGACGGCGAAACCCTAGAACCTCAAGCGAGGTGGAGATCAAGAGCCACCGCGCCGCCTCAGGTCGCCAGCCGGGAACGGCGATGCCGCTCCAGCTGGAACACAAGCCGTGCACGGGAGGCCACCGTCCTGCCGATCATGTACGGCTGGCCGAGGAAGGCCTCCTGTGATCACGATCCGTGCGGCATGGTGGGCACACCGGAACACCCGAAGGCGTGCGGCTACAAAACTAACCAGCGTCGCTTTTGACGACGATCCTCTCGGGTTTACTCGTGTCGTCCCCGCCGGGTGGAGCTGTGGCGAAAGCTCGGATACGGATGGTCACTCCATCGGAAAAGCGCACGGCAAAGCCGGTAGTCGAGGGAACCTGGTACTCCTCGATGCTGGTTACGCCGGGGTGAGCCGCGAGCTGTTCGCGGAGCAGTTCACGGAAACGACCGAGTCTCACAGCGCCTCCCGGGGGACCTCAGGCGAATCAGCGGCCATGCGCGGGATTCCCGGCCCGGACACGTCGTCAACGTAGAGATAGGCGGCCGCGCCGCTGGCGAAATCGACCCTGAGCCGCGTTCGGTGCTGCGGACGGTCCTCTCCGTAGCAGTGCACGTTGGTCACCTCGGGGTGCTCGGTCGTGATCAGGCTTGCCAACAGCTGATCGAAGGCCCGCAACTTCACGTGGCAACCCTCCTTTCCTGCGCAGGCACGGCCTCAGCTGCTCGTGAACACGGAAGGCGTGCCAGCTGGAGCTGGTACGTCCGCAGACCGAGGTCAGTTCCCTGCCGCAGCAGCCACCAGCTTCCCCGAGTGCTCGTTCGACTACTCATCGTAGCGCCTGCGGATTAGTGGCCGTGGGGGCGTCCCAACTCGGGCAACCCACGTGAGCGGGAACGACCGTGTGTCAGCCGTCCGCCCACATCACCAGACAGGAACAGCCCCGCGTGCGCGGGGACGACTTCCGCGAACGGAGCGGTTGCCCGTCTGGGTACGGAACAGCCCCGCGTGCGCGGGGACGACTCCCGGTAGTACCGGCCAATCCGCAGGTCGTAGGGAACAGCCCCGCGTGCGCGGGGACGACCGGAGGGGTCGCCCCGCCCCGGACGGACACAGCGGAACAGCCCCGCGTGCGCGGGGACGACCCGAGGCTCCTTCGACTTCGTCAGCAGGCCCGCGGAACAGCCCCGCGTGCGCGGGGACGACCACCGCACCGGTGGGACGCCACGTGGCTCGCCAGGAACAGCCCCGCGTGCGCGGGGACGACGACGCCAGGATGAGCGCGTCGGCCTCGTCCGAGGGAACAGCCCCGCGTGCGCGGGGACGACGGGCGGCGAAGTATCGGGCGCGGAACCGTTCAAGGAACAGCCCCGCGTGCGCGGGGACGACGCGGAGGACGACCGTCACGCGGCGTCCGTCCGCGGAACAGCCCCGCGTGCGCGGGGACGACACAGATGAGAGGCAGGCACATCATATGGGTTGGGGAACAGCCCCGCGTGCGCGGGGACGACCCTTGGAGTTCGGCCCGCATCCTCTGCGGGGGGGGGGAACAGCCCCGCGTGCGCGGGGACGACACTTCCTGACCTGCGGCGTTACGAGCGATAGAGCCAGTTTTCATTCACTTCTTCCAGCCTCCGCTCCCCGCCACGCTGGTCCTCCTCAGTATGAGCCTCCCGCCGAGTCGCACGGGCACCGGGATCGTCTGCCAGGAAGTAGCCAGCAGAGACCAGTTGTCCTGCTAGAAGCTAGCCTGCTCCCATCGCCCCACGTCCTGGCCGAACTCGAGCCACATCACCCCCGGCCCTCAGGCTGCGGCACCTGGGACAACACCTCGCAGGGGGGTGAGTTCAGGCTCTCTGCCCTGAATTACCCGTAACCGCGATCCGACCAGCGGCGAAGATCAGGGCGACCAGCTCGGCTCGCACAGCGACCTGGAGCCTTGGGTGTCGGCGACGAACCGGACAGCTCAGCAAGGAAGGCCTCGGCGGCGGGGAACAGGTCCAGCGCGGCCATCCGACCGGCAGGCGTCATCCGCAGCACCCGATTTCCTGGCTCGCCTGAGCAGACCACATACCCCTCGGCGACCAGGTCGGTGGTCTTCTCCTCCAGGTCCGCCCGCCCCACCCCGGTGGACTCCACCAACTCGACCATCCTAGAAGGACGCGCTGGTCAAGAAGTGTCGTCCCCACGCACGAGGGGCTGTTCCCGTCGCCGGCCACTACGCGGCCAAGTTCGCTACGTCGTCCCCGCGCACGCGAGGCTGTTTCGCGGACCTTTCACCCGCACTCCCCACCCCGCCCCAGCAGTTGCTCCTTTCAGTCCGGTGCGGTCCCGGTGCGGGCAAGCCGGGAGAAGCCGTCGATCGCGGAGTCCAGGGAGGTGTACCCGCACTTCGCGTCGATGCCCATCGCGGCAGCGACGTGCGCGACCGGTCGAGTGTGGCACCGCTCGCTCCGGCGCCGGCGTCCCTCGACAGGCAGCGACGCACTGGCGTGGTTCACCCCTTGGCCCTGCCGTCGAGGTTGACGCCGGTGAGCTGGGCCGAGACCTGCCACAGTCGTTCGGCGCTCGCGGGGTTGATGGCGTAGTCGCGGACCCCGCCGTCGTCCATCGTCCCTCCGGGTCGGGCGGGCGAGGCGATGTCACAGTCCTCGCAGTAGACCCCGCCGTGGCTGTCTTTGGATCAGTCGATCACTGAGCCGACCGGCACCGGGTAAGCATGCCGGAGGACGCTCCTCTCCTGCCCTACGCCTCGCCCAGGCTCCGCAGCGCTTCGCGGACCTGTCGTTCGGTCGGCTGGATCGCGGGCAGCGGAGTGCGGGCGGCCTCGGTGCGCAGGCCGTCCAGGAGGTAGGTGACCTGCCGGCGCCAGGCGTCCGGAGCGGCGTCGGCGGTGGCGCGGGCCAGCAGGGCGTTGGCGGCGAAGGCGAACACCAGGTCGGCGTTGGTGAAGTCGGGGCGCAGGACACCGGCCTCGTGGGCCCGCCTGACGATCCGTCGTGCGGCCTCCATGCTGCGGGCGCACACCGCCATCAGTCTTTCCGCGTCCGGGTAGCGGCCGCCGACCACGGCGGCGACGGCGGGGTCGGTGGCCTGGAGTTCGCAGAGCCTTTCGACGTAGTGCGCGAACCCCTCCCAGGCGTCGTCGTGGGACAGCGCCTGCTGGGCGACCTCGTCGAGGCGGCGGGCCGCCCCGTCGGCCACCACCGCGTCGATGAGTGCCTCGCGGGTGCCGAACAGGTTGTAGAGCGTGCCGTGGCTCACTCCCGCCCTGCGAGCGATCTCCTTCAGCGGCACCTGGAGGCCGCGCTCCTGGAAGAGCTCGGCGGCGGCCGCCCGCAGCTTCTCCGCGTTCCGTTGGGCGTCGGCCCGCATCTGGTGGTTCCTCCTGGTCCTGGCCTGACGGTCCCGGCCACGTCCGCCGGCCCACGGATCGAACTTGACCCTGCTGTCAATTTACCTGCTACCGTCGACACACAAGTTGACCCCAGGGTCAAGATGTCGTGAGCAAGGGAGCGCTCCCCATGTCCAAGGTGATCGCCGTCTTCGGGGCCGGCACCGGTCTCGGCTCCTCCGTCGCCCGCCGCTTCGGCCGGGAGGGGTTTCGGGTCGCCCTGGTGGCGCGTCGCCGCCCGCGCCTGGACGCCCTCGTCGAGCAGCTGGCCGCCGAGGGCATCGAGGCCGCCGGGTTCACCGCCGACCTGTCCCGGCCCGCCGAGGTGCCGGCGCTGATCGCGAACATCCGCGATCGCTTCGGCCGCGTCGACGTGATCGAGTACGGGCCGTTCAGCGCCGACCAGGGTTTCGGCCCGGCCGCCCGGACCGATGCCGCCCTGTTGGAGCAGGGGCTGCCGATGTTCCTGCTGACCCCCGTCGAGGTGGTCCGTGCGGTGCTGCCGGAGTGGACCGAGCGCGGGGACGGTGCCTTCCTGCTGACCTCCGGGGTCACGGCGGTCCACCCGGTGCCCGGGCTCAGCGGCCTGGCCCCGGTGGGCGCCGCGGCCCGCAACTACCTCTACTCGCTGCACGGCGAGTTGGCCGAGGCGGGAATCTACGTCGGTACCCTGGCCGTCGGGGCGACGATCGCCCGCAGCGAGATGAGCGCACTCGTCGCCGACTCCGGGGCCTCCACCGGGTTCCCGGTCGTCGATCCCGACGACCTCGCCGAGCAGTACTGGGACATGTACACCACCCGGCACCAGGTCGAGCGGATCCACCCAGCCTGAGAGCTGGGGCGCAGCGGCGGCCAAGAACAGCGGTCGGGTCAGGACGAGCGGGCCCGCCCGGGAACGACGCGTCATGAGCAAGCCCGAGGGCCTACGGGCCTCGCCCGGCCCGCCCGGCGCTGGGGGGCGCCTGGTTCACCGTGTCCGGCGGACTCGGGCCACGCGCCCCTGCCTCGCGCACCTTCGGGAGGCGCGCGCGGGGACTGGTCGGCGGGACCCGCGCCCCGTCAGCGGGGGACGGTTTCGGACGGGGGCCTCAGCTCAGGCACTCCCGCACGGCGTGTTCGATGGTGTCCACCCGGTCGAAACCGGCGAGTCGGCGGGTGACGTAGGCGCAGGCGTACTCCTCCCCCTGCGACACCCAGGCCGCCGAACCGCCGGCTCCGCCCATCGCCACCTCGTCGCCGGACAGTTGGAAACCGAGGGACCAGGTCACCTCGTGGCCCAGGAACAGGTCCGTTCCCCGGGCCTGCGGGCTGAGGAGTTCCCGGTGCACCCGCTCCCCCAGCAAGCCGGCTACCGGGCCGCCGGGGTCGACAAGTCCGGCGTAGAACTTCCCGATCGCGGACGCCGTGGTGTGCAGGCCGATCGCCGGGAACTCGGCGCGGCGCCAGGCGGGGCCGTTCAGCACCTCGACGTCGAGTGCCCCGGTCGGCCGGGTCATCGCCCGGTGTTCCAGGGAGCCGGGCTCCCCGGCCGTCGCCGTGGGCCACCGGGCATCGCCGTACTCGAGGTCGGCGACCCGGGGCAGGTCCTGGGCGGGCACGCCGAAATGGGCGTCGAGCCCCAGCGGCCGGGCGATGCGGTCGCGGAACACCTGGCCGAGGGAGGCGGCTCCGGTTCCCCGGAGGACGCCGTCGAGGAGGTGACCGTAGGTCAGGGCGTGTTCGGCGTGGGCGGTTCCGGGGGCGAACTCGGGTTCCGCCCGGGCGAGGGCGGCGCGGAGCTGGTCGTCGGCGAGCAGGGGGAGGTGGGCGGCGGTCTCGGGGAAGGCGGGCAGGCCGCCCTGGTGGGCGAGCAGGTGGCGGAGTGTCGTCCGTTCCTTGCCGGCCTGGCCGTACTCGGGCCACACGTCGGCGACCGGGTCGTCCAGGTCGAGGGCGGCGTCGGTGACGGCGGTCAGGGTGGCGAGGGCGGCGAGGGGTTTGCCGACGGAGTAGGTGTGGACGAGGGTGTCGGCGGTCCAGGGGTGCGTGCGGTGCTGGTCCCGCCAGCCTCCCCAGATCTCGACGACGGGCTGTCCCCGGTGCAGGACGGCGACGGCGGCGCCGGTCTCGCGTCCGGTGTGGAGCAGGTCGAGGAAGGCGTCGCGGACGGCGGCGAAGGCGGGGGTGGTGTGGCCGCCGTGGGGCACGGTCATCGGTTCTCCTGGTGGGGGTGGTGGTGTGCGCTCACCCGGCGGGGTGGGGTGCTCGGGCTCGCGGTGTGTCCGGCGGCGTCGGGTTCCCGGTGGTCCGACCGTCCTCGCTACCAGGAGGTGGCGGTGGCGGCTCCGCTGTCCCGCCACACCCGGCGGGCGCGCTCGTCGAGTTCGGCGAGTTCGTCTCCGGTGAGCAGCCCGGGGCCGTCCCTCCGGTAGCGGACGCGGCCGCCGATGGTGGTCTCGACGACGTCGGCGCCGGTGGCGGCGAAGGCGAGGACGTCGCGGGCGGTGGACAGGGGGCCGGTGGTGGCCAGCGGGCGCAGCCCGGGGCGGCGGGCGTCGAGCAGGACGAGGTCGGCGCGGCGGCCCGGTTCGATGGCGCCCCGCGTGTCGGGGGTGTCGAGGACGTCGGCGCCGCCGAGGGTGGCGAGTTCGATCAGCTGGGCGCCGTCGACGGCCTCCGGTCCCCATCGGGCGCGGGTGAGCAGCGCGGTGGCGCGGAGTTCGGCGAGGAGGTCCTCGGAGCCGGCCCAGGCGGAGCCGTCGGTGCCGAGGGCGAGGCGCGCGCCGGCGGCGAGGAGGGCGGGCAGGGGTGGGGTGCCGTCGCCGAGCAGGGCCTCGGAGGAGGGGGTCAGCACGACGGGGACTCGGTGGTCGGCGAGCAGGTCGATGTCGGCGGGTTCGACGGCGGTGCAGTGCACCGCGTAGAGGTGGTCGAGGAGTCCGAGTGCCTGGTAGTAGCGGATCGGGGAGCGGCCGGTGCGGGCCCGGGTCGTCTCGTGGCGGAGCGTGGTCTCGCTGACGTGGGTGTGGACCCGGATGCCGAGGTCGCCGGCGTGGGTGACGAGTTCCCGCAGGTATTCGGGGGTGTGGTCGGGGTCGTTCTCGTTGACGCCGGCGAGCATCGCCGAGCACCCGGTGTCCTGGACCTGGCGGAGGGTGTCGCGCCAGGCGGTGCCGCCGGGTTCGGGGTGCAGGGCGACGGTGGCGGGGATCCCGAGGTCGGCGGCGACCTCGGCGGCGACGACGGGGTCGAGGTACTCGTGGAGGCAGAGGGCGGTGGTGCCGGAACTGATCGCCTCGGTGATGGCCAGTTTCGCGCTGAGCCGCAGGGTTTCCCGGTCGGCGGTCAGCGCGGCGTAGAGGCCGTCGGCGAGGGGGTGGCCGTCCTGGTGGTCGATGGTGGTGGCGGCCAGGGCGGTGCGCAGCAGCGCCGGGGTGGGGTGGAGGTGGCCGTTGACGAGCCCGGGGAGCAGGACGTGGCCGGTGGCGTCGACGTGCTCGGCGGCGGGGTGGGAGGCCGGGGGCCACGTGTCGGGGGCGGAGCCGCCCCCGACGACGGCTCCGGTGGTGGGTCGGACGAAGGCGATGGTGTCGCCGTCGATGCCCACGTCCCCGACGAAGGGGTGGGCGTCGCGGGGTCCGGTCACGACCAGTGCCCCGTGGTAGACGCGGTCGACCATCCGCCTGCCCCTCCGGTGTGTCCCGCCCGGGTCTCCCGACGGCCGGGCCGGCGGCAGTATCGCGGCGGTCCGGCCGGGGGGCAACCGGGTTTCGTGGTGTTCCGGAATGGTCACCGGGGTCCGGGCGTGGGCATCCGGTCCGGCGTGGCCGGGTGGGGTGCTGCCGCCCGGCCAGGCCGGAGGGGGGCGAGGGGCCGCTCAGTGCTGGGGTGGGGTGGTGGGGACGTCCCGCAGGTCGGGTCCGGTGTAGTCGGCGAGCAGCGGGCGCGGGATCGGCCCCTTGATCCGGGTGCCCGACCGCCGTTCCTCCCAGGCGTGGGCGAGGATGCCGACCGAGCGGGACAGCACGAACAGGCCACGGCCGAGTTCGGGGGCGAAGCCGAGTTCCGAGTAGATCAGGGCGGTGGCGCCGTCGATGTTCATCGGCACGGGTCGGCGGCGGCCGGTGGCGAGGGCGTCCTCGAGGGCCAGGCCGATGGCCAGGTGGTCGCCGGGGACGACGCCGGCGTCCGCCGCCTCGGTGAGCAGGCCGAGCAGCGGGTCACGGCGCGGGTCCCTGGGGTGGAAGCGGTGGCCGAAGCCGGGGACGTGGCGGCCGGCCTCGCGGTGTTCGGTGACGGCCCTGGCGGCGACGGCGTCGGGGGTCTCACCGGCGGCGACCTCGGTGTGGAGTCGGGCGAGGAGGTCCATGCACTGCTGGCCGGCGCCGCCGTGGACGTCGCCGAGGAGGTTGACGCCGGTGGCGACGGCGTTGTTGAGGCCGACCCCGCAGGTGGCGGCCATCCGCGCCGCGGCGATGGAGGGGGCCTGGGGGCCGTGGTCGACGGCGGAGACCAGGGCGGCCTCCAACAGCCGGCCCTGGCCGGGGGTGGGCAGGTCGCCGCGCAGCATCAGCCAGATGGTGTCGGCGAAGCCCGCACGGCCGATGAGCTGTTCGACGGGGTAGCCGCGCAGGGCGATCTCGCCGGGGTGGATGCGGGCGATGTCGGTGGCCCACCAGCCGGTGACCTTCTCGGTCGGGATCGTCGCCGCCTCCCCGGTGGCGCTCGCCGTGTCGGCTGGCCGGGTGTTCTCGTCGTGCTGGGTCATACCGCCCCTTCCTCGCGCAGTGCGCGGATCTCCTCGTCGGTGTAGCCGAGTTCCCGCAGCAGCGGGGTGGTGTGTTCGCCGAGCACCGGGGGTGGGGCGCTGGGGGTGCTGGCGTGGCCGTCGACGCGGACGCCGTTACCGAGCACGCGCACCGTCCGGTTTGGGTCGGCCGGGTGGGGCAGGTCGTGGAGGAAGCCGCGTTCGGCGATCTGGTCGAGTTCGAGGGCCTGGCGGACGTCGAGGACGCGGGCGGCGGGGACGCCGGCCTCGGCGAGGGCGTTCTCCCAGTGCTCGGCGGGGGGGGG
>NZ_AGVX02000369.1 GCF_000239155.1 Actinoalloteichus spitiensis RMV-1378 | reverse complement strand
ACCACGACTCCTTAGTCAGGAGCTACGAAAAAGGTAACGGGGCTGGCGGAGCGGTCAGCGGTGCTCGGCGGCCAGCTCCACCAGTCCCGCCCGGTCGGCCCGGCCCGTCTTGGTGATCAGGCTGGCCACGTGCTTCTCCACGGTGCGCGGCGAGATGTGCAGGCGGGTCGCGATGGCCTTGTTGCCCAGCCGGTGCACCAGCAGTTCCAGCACCTCGAACTCGCGGGAGGTGACACCGAGTTCCCGCAGCCCCACCGGGACCCGGTCGGTGCCGGCCCTGCGTTGCCGCACCGGCGCTCCCACCTGGCGCAGCAGCGCCCGGCAGGCGCTCGCCGGGGCGGCCACGCCCCGCTGGTGGAAGTACTCCTCGGCCTGCCGCAGCCAGCCCGCCGGCTCACCCCACCCACCCTCGTGGGCGGCCTCGGCGACCAGCCGCAACCCCAGTGCCCGGCCGAGGGGGTAGGGCTCCGCCGCGTCCAGGGCCCGCCGGGCGGCGTCCTCGGCCCGGCCCGCGTCCCCGTCCCGCCCGTGCAGCACCGCCGTCGCCAGCAGCACGAACTGCCGGTTCCACCGCATCCCGCCCGCCGGGGCGGCGGTCACCTCCGCGTGCTCGGCCCAGCCGGCGTCCCCGGCCACCACCCGCAGCAGCAGGTGCAGGCCGTGCTGCCCGGCGAGGAAGAAGGTGGTGGGGTTCTCCGCCTGCGCCGCGAGGACGGCGGCGAACTCGGCGCCGGCCGCCGCGTGGTCCTCCTCCACCAGCGCGCACACCGCCCTGGCCAGTCCCAGGGCCAGCGGCTGCTCCTGCGAACCCGGGCCGCCGTGCCGGGCGAACTCCGCCAGTTCGCGGTCCATGCCCGGCCGGTCGGCCCGGTGCGCGGCCAGGACCGCCCTGGCCATGAGCACGTAACGGACGACCGCCGTCAGGTGCAGCCGGGTGGCGTCGGCGAGCACCGCGTCCAACCGGTGCTCCGCGACCTCGTGGTCGCCTCGCAGAACGGTGTCCAGGGCGAGGATCGCGTCCACGTTGACCGCCAGCGGCAACGCGCCCACCCGCAACGCCTCCACCCGGGCGTGGGCCAGGACGCTGGTGTCCCCCTCGGCGAGCCAGGCGTTCCCGGCCAGGCCCATCAACGCGTAGATCCGCCAGATCGGCAGCCGGTGTTCCTCGGCCACCCGGCGGGCGCGGTCGAAGTGCCGCCACGCCTCGTCCAGGTCCCGTTCCCGGGCGACGGTGCCGATGGTGCGCCACGCCTGGCAGGCGATGACCGGCAGCGATACCCGGTCGGTGGCCGCCACCGCCCGCCGGGCCAGCTCCTCGGCCTCCCTGGTCCGGTGCCGTCCGGGCGCGTTCAACGCCAGCGACGCGGCCACGGCGTCGACGGGGGCGGTGTGCTCGGGGGCCGCGTGCTCGCCCAGGAGCCGGCGGGCCTCCCGCACCTGGGCGATCCCGTCCTCCCAGCGGCCGGCGATCTGGGTGACCCAGGCGAGGCGGACGTGCAGGGCGGCGCGGCGGGTCCGGTCGGCGGCGGTGTCGTAGTCGTCGAGGGTCCCGGCGAGTTCGAAGGCCCGTTCCAGGTTGCCCGCCTCGGCCAGCGCGTAGAGCAGGGCCTCCACCACCTCCGCCCGGCTGGTGGCGTCCCCGTGGTCGGCCAGCAGCCGTTCGGCCTGCTCCAGCAGGGTGATCGCGGACTGCGCGGCCCCGTCGGCCAGGGCGCGCCGGCCGGCCTCCAGGTAGTGCCCCGCCGCCACCGAGGTCTCCCCGGCGGCACGGCGCAGCACCGCGGTGAGCTGGCACCACTCGCCCGGCAGGTCCGGGTGCAGTGCGGTGACCACGTCGGCCGCCCTGGCGCTGAGGGCGGCCCGGTCGGTCGGGGTCAGCCGGGCCAGCAACGCCTCCGCCGTCAACGGGTGCTGGAAGGCGTACCAGTCGGGGCCCCGGTCGTCGGAGGCGACGAGTTGCGCGGCCACCGCCGACTGGAGGTGGCCCAGCAGCGTGTGGTCGTCCATCCCGGTGACGCGTTGCACGATGGACAGCGGGAACCGGCGGCCGAGGACGGCGGCGGCGGAGAGCAACGCCTCCCCCTTGGGGCCGAGCCGGTCGGCGCGTTGGGTGATGCTGCGCACCAGGGTGTCGGGCACCTCGGTGCGCAGGGCCCGCACCAGCTGCCAGCCCCCGGCGCCCGGCACCAGCCGGCCCGCGCTGACCATGCCCCGCAGCAGTTCCTCGACGACCAGCGGGTTGCCGGCGCTGTCCTCCCACAACCGGTCGGTGACCTCGGTCGGCACCCGCTCCGGGTCGCTGTCCAGGCAGGACGCCGCGAACACCCGCACCTGCGCCGCGCCGAGCCGTTCCAGGTGCAACGCCCGGCCGGTGTGCCGGCGGGTGGCCGAGTCCGCCAGGTCCAGCGCCGCCCCGGGTTCGGAGCGGACGGTGGCCAGCAGCACGCCGGGCTGGAGGTCGAGGTTGTCGCACAGGTACTCCACGACCGCGAGGGTCTCCAGGTCCGCGTCGTGAAGGTCGTCGAGGACCAGCAGGCAACCCCGGTCGCGTCCCACGACCCCCATGAGCCGCAGCAACGCCTCGGCCAACACCACGAACGAGGCGTCCCGTTGCGTGTCGCCGTGGTCCCAGTCGGGCACCAGCCGCCCCAGGACGGGCCGGTAGGGGCCGAGTTCGGCTTCGATGGCGGACGCCCCGCCCCGCACGAGGGAGAGCAAGGCCTCGGCCAGCGGCCGGAACGGAACCGAGGGCCCGAACGATCCCGCCCGGCCGCGCAGCACGACCATGCCGGCCTCGTAGGCGGTGCCGACCGCCTCGGCGGCGATCCGGGACTTGCCGATCCCGGGTTCGCCGACGACGAAGAGCGCGGAGCCACGGCCCTTCCTGGCGTTGGCCAGGGCGTCACCGAGCTCCGCCAGCTCCGTGTCCCGTCCGATGAGGAGTGGCGCACGGATCCGCATACCCGGACTCTAACGACCCGGTCTCGGAGAGTGCGGGCTCGTTCACGGATTCGCAACGTCGGTGGTGGGGCGGCGCGGTGCGCCTCAGAGCTGGGTTCCCGGGGCGCTGACCGTGGTGATCGGCGGCAGCCCGGAGGTGACGATGGCGCTGAGGGTGAAGCCGGCGAGGACGCTGACCCGGGCCCCGACCGAGAGGCGGGTGGGCGTGCGGGCCTCGCCGATCGGGTCGTCGTCCACCGTGGTGGGGGCCGGCGCCACGGGCAGCGCGTCGTGGTCGGTGCCGGCGGGGGCGGTGGTGGGGCGGCGGTGCTCGGCGCTCATGGCGTTCTCCTCGGGGTGTCGGCGGATGCCTCGTCGGACGGGGAGGTTCTCGGGGAATCGGGAATCGGGGGTCGGAGTCGGGGGTCGGTGATGGCTGGTGGCTGGTGGGTGGTGTGGTGTCCGGCTCCGGGGGTGTTCCCGGGAACCGGACGTCGGGGTCGGGGCGCGCCGGTCAGGGACCGTCCTGGTGGGGCCGCCCCCGCGCCCGCCGCTCCACCTCCTCCGGCGCGGGCGGAGCCCCGGCGGCGGTGCCGGTACCCCACCTGGCGGCGGTCGACGGCCGGGGTCCCGGGTGCAGGGCGAGCACGGAGGGCACCACCTCGGGCTGGGCGAGCCGCAGCAGCCCGTACCCGATGCCGGCCAACCCGGTCAGCAGCCCCGGGGTGGGCAGGCCGGACGGGGTGCCGCACCGAGGGCCGGTCCGGTCCAGGGCGCCCAACACCCGGGCCTGTCCGCGTTCGGCGGCGCCCAGCAGGTCGGGGCGACGGCGGGTGAGGGCGGTCAACGCCTCCACCACGCCCAGTTCCCCGTGGCAGGGGGTCAGGTCGGCGCGGGCCTCCCGCCCGGTCAGCGCCTCCAGCACCGCGTCCGGCAGCGGGTCGGCTCCCGCCGACGCGCCGGGCGGGCCGCTGCCCGCGCCCGCCCACGCCAGGGCCGGGCCGGCGATGCCGTGGCACCACGCGGTACCACCGCGTGCCAGCAGCTCCCGAGTGGCCGCGTCCAGCAGCGCGGCACCGGAGGTCGTCAGCGACCGCCGCGCGGGCAGCACGGCGCCGGCCCGCAGCAGGGCCCACCCCACTCCGGCAGTGCCGTGCAGGAACGACGGATCACCCCCGCCCGCCGACGGCCCACCGTCGGCGCCCGCGTCCCCGGCCGCCTGGGGCGGGAACCGGTCGGCCAGTCGGGAGACCACCTCGGCGGCCTCCGGGGCTCCCGTCTCCTCCCGCACCGCGGCCAACGCCGCCACCGCCCCCGCCCACCCGGTCGCCAGGCCCAGGCCCTGCGCGGGGGCCACCCCCTCGGCGCCGGACCCGGCGGTGCGGGCCTCGGCGGTGGGGGCCTCGGCGGTGCGGCCGACCAGCAGCAGCGAGCGGTCCAGCCAGGAGCGGAACTCCGGGTCGCCGAGCAGGGTGGACAGCCGCGCCAGGGCGTAGCTGATCCCGGAAATCCCCTGGAAGGCCCCCACCCCGGCGGTGGCGGCGAGAGCCGGTTCGGCGTGGAACGCCGCCAGCAACGCCGGCAGCGGGCGCACCGCGCGGCGGGCCAGCTCGGCGTACCGGGGGATCCCGGTGAGCGCGCCGAGCTGGGCGAGGAACACCGCGACCCCGCAGTAGCCGTCACCCAGGCCGGCGCCCATCGGCAGCACCGCCCAGTAGCGGTCGTCCACCGGCTGCAGCCCGAGCCAGTTGGCCCGCCGCCCGTCGTGCTCGGCGGTGGCGACCAGTGAGTCACCGATCGCGCAGGCCGCGGTGAGCAGGCGGTCCACGTCGGGGACCACCAGGGCGGTGGCGCCGGCGGGGACGGGCACCGCGCGGTGGGACACCGCCGTGGTCCGGGTGTCCAACGCGGCCCGGATCAACCACTCCTGGTTGCGCCGGTCCACCTCGTCGAGCGCGCGCACCTTGCCGAGGACGGCGTCCAGGCCGGCGACGGGCAGCCGGTCGGGCACCACCCGACCGGAGCCGGTGTGGACGTCCCGGCTGTCGGGGGTGGTGGTGAACAGCGGAACATCGCCCCGCCACAGCTCCGCCACCTCGCAGGCCACCAGGTCCCGCAGTTCCGGGCTCTGGGACAGCACCGCGAAGGCCCGGTCCCGGTCCGCTCCGGAACGCACCGCGTCCGGGTGGGTCGATTCGGCCAGCAAGGTCGCGTAGACGCTGGTGTCGCGGAACACCACCCGCTGCTCGGCCCCGGCGCAGTCCCGCAGCGGCCCGCCGTCGGCCAGCAGCTCGGCCCGGTGCGTGAGAACGGCCTCGTAGGTCGCGCGGAACCCGCCGACCAGACCGTCGACGTGGGCGGCCGGTTCGACGTCCGGCGCACCGGGCAGGCCGGGCCGGTTGCTGGCGGCCTCCACGGTGCCCGGCACCCGCTCCAACCGCATCGTGTCCCGTCCGGCGTCGACCCACCGCACCCCGTCGTCGGGATGCCGCGCGCCGGGGTCACCCCCCAGCCCCGACAGGTCCACCGCCCCCTCCGGCCCCAGCAGCATCCTCGGGAGCAGCGCGGTGCGGTGCACCGAGGCGAGCAACGCCGTCAACGCCGGATCACCGCCGGTGGTGGTGCCGGGTGGGAACGCCGGGTGGAACAGGGTCTCCACGTCCACGACCACCGGGTGCTCGCCGTGCGCCACCAGGTTCTCGTAGTGGACGTCGGTGCCGTCCACCAGGTACAGCAGGGCCAGCAGGGCGCCCTGCCGGCGGTAGAAGCGGTCCACCCCGGTCAGCTCGGCGCACGGCCGGTGCTCGACGAACTCGGCCCACCCGTAGCCCCGGCCGGCCAGCTGCCGCACCGCGCGCAACCCCAGGCCGGGTACCCGGGCGTCGACCCAGTCGACCAGGCGGGTGAAACGGAGGGACAGGTCGACAGGGCGCGGCTTGTAGACGATCCGCCGGCCGTCGGCGAAGTGGAGCACGGCCACGGTCCGCCCGCCCCGGTGCCGGTCCCCCATGCCCGGGGTGACCCGGACCAGCGGACCGGGGTCGCCGCCTCCGAGCAGGGTGGCGACGATCGACGCCCGGTCCCGCGCATAGCGGCCCAGCAGCTCGGCCGCCGCCACCCGGTCCTGGGTGATCGTCTGCGCCAGCAGCCGGGCCAGCACCGGGTACCGCCGGACGAACCCGGTCAGGCCGGGCCTGGTCGCCGTGGCGGTGAGGAACGCGGCGAACCGGGACTCGGCGCTGCCGCCCGGCAACGCGCCCCGGACGCGGGCGTGGTGCAGGTCCAGGACGAGGGCACGGGCGGCGGTGCGGACCAGCCGGGCGCGGGTGGCCGCGAGGAATCCGGCGTGGACGGTGTCGGCACGGACCACGGTCGGGTGGGAGGGCGTGGGCAACGCGGCGGCGAGGTGATCGGCGGCCACCGACAGGAACGGCTCCAGGGCGGGCGCCAGGCACAGGACGTCCCCCGGTGCGGCCGCGGCGCCGGCCCCCTCCGACGCCGCGACCTCCCCCCGGGCCCGGACCGTCCCGTCGGCGGCCCGGGACGACTCCGACGCGGGGGAACCCGCGCCGTCACGAGCGGGCGCCTCGGGCGCGGCGGCCAGCACACGCTCGACGACCTCCGCCCAGTCCGGGCGGTCACCGGGAACAGTCGGGGCCGTGGCACCCTCCCCGCCCTCCGGCGGCCGGGACGCGGCCCGCTCGGCGGCGGAGAGCGCACCGGCCCACCACCGCGGGTCGAGCGGCTCCGCGGCCGGGCTGAGTGTCGGTGAGGCGGTCACGGCAACACCGTGGCACGCACCCGCGACCACCCACATGGGTGCGAACCCCCCATATTCGCGGCGGCGCCCACCGACCTCCCGCCGTAGCCGACCGCACCGGACGACCCCCTACCCCCTCGGGAAGCGGCC
>NZ_AGVX02000370.1 GCF_000239155.1 Actinoalloteichus spitiensis RMV-1378 | reverse complement strand
GGGCCCCCCCCCGCCGCACCGGCGGACGAAGACCTCCAGTTCTCCGCCGCAGCCGGCGGCGGGCGTGGGGACGTCTCCTCCGGACGCCGCCACCCGGTGCCGCAGGCACCGCCCGGTCGCCAGGGCCTGCTCGGCCCAGGCGTGCAGGGCGGCCTCGACGCAGCCGCCCGCCACTCCGCCGGTCACCCGACCATCGGCTTCGACGACCAGGGCGGCGCCGAGCCGGCTGGGGGTGCTGCCCGTCACGCCCACGATGCTGACCACGGCGAAGGGCACGCCGGTCCTGGCGAGGTCCGCGAGGTGTTCCACCAGATCGGGCACGGTGTTCTCATCCCGTCTCGGAGGGGGCTGGCACCGGAGGTCTGGGGTGGGAGCGCCGCCGGGACGGGGCGGCCGTCCCGGCGGGCACCCCCCTACGCGGTGGCGCCGTGGCCGGCCAGGTACTCGCGGAGGTTCGCGAGGATCGGGGCCCACCCCTCCCGCCAGGCCGCCACGTCCGCTGCCTCGACCAGGCGGTCGTGCACCAGGCGGTATCGGACCTTGCCGCCCGGCAGCGGCCGGAGTTCGAAGGAGACCCGGGTGGCGGGGGACACGGGTCCGCCGTCCGACGCCTCCTGCCGGAAGCTGTAGACGAGCCGCCGGGTGGGCTCGCACTCCAGCACCTCGCCGCTGTCGGTGAGCCGGTCGCTGTCGCCGTCGTAGAACCGCACCGCGGAACCCACGGTCCAGTCGGACTCCACGCGCCGGTCGAACCAGTACCGCCGGGTGATCTCCCCGGAGGTCAACGCGGCCCACAGCCGGCTGGGCGTGGTGTCCAGGACGTCCTCGTGCACGAACGCGGGGTCACTCATGGCATCGCACCTCCGGTGAACACGGATCACGAAGGAGGGCGGCGTGTCGTCCCGCCCTCCGGGCCGACCGCGTGGCCGACCGGTACCGGAGAGCGCGGGAGGCAGCACACCGCCCGCCGAGGGCCCATCGTCGCACTCGGAGGCGCCCGATCGGCGGAACGACGGGCGGGGTGCCGCCGCCGGTGGCGGCCCACCTGCCGCCCGGCTCGGCTCATGCACTCGTCCGGGCGACACCCGGCGCGGGAGGGAGACGGTCCGCCGGCCAGAGGGGGGTTCCCCGCTCGGCGACCTCCTCGGCCGCCAGCCCGGGGCGCCGGGAGGGGCGCGCAGGGCAACGGGCCGGCGGTCACCCCCTGGCCCCGTCGGACGGGTGCGCCAGAGCCCCGGCCCACGGCTCCCCTCCCGTCTGGGCGGCCGCACCTCGCCCCGCCGGGACGACCGGTGTGGTGAGGTGGTGCGCGGGCAGCGGCCAGGGAGGAAGACGAGATGGACGGCACGGGAACGAACACGTCGGTGACGTCCTCGGACGTGGGCACCGAGGACGCCTGGAACCGGTGGCGGGAGGCGCGGCGCCGCGCCGTGACCGGCGCTGAGGGCAGCCTCGCGTTGGTGGACACCTGCTGGCCCGACGAGTCGGAGCGGCTGCCCGGGCTTCCGGGGCGGTGGACGGTCCGCGGTGACGAGGTGTGGCTCGCCGCCGAGGTGGAGGACCAGGTGACCGTCGACGGCGCTCCGCTGTCGGGTCAACGCCGGGTGTACGGGGCGGGCACGGCGCCGATGGTCCGGTTCCCCGGTGGGAGCGCCACGGTGGTGGTGCGGGGCGGGCAGTTCGGGGTTCGGCGTTTCGACCCGGCCGCGCCGGCGGCGTCGGGGTTCGAGAGCATCGACACCTTCCCGTTCGACCCGAACTGGGTCGTCCCGGCCTGGTACACCCTCTTCCCCGGTCGGGAGGTGGTGAACTACGCGAGGATGCTGGAGGCCGAGCCGGCGGAGTTGGAGGTTCCAGGGGAACTGCGGTTCACCCTGGACGGGGCCGAGCACCGCACCACGCCCCTGGTCTCCGAGGGGCGGCTCCTCCTGGTCTTCTCCGACGCGACCACCGGCGTCAGCAGCTACCGGCCCGGCCGTTTCCTCCGGGTGGCGCGCCCAGACGTGAGTGCCGGCGCCACCGCCCGCGTCCTCCTCGACTTCAACCGCGCCTACCTGCCGCCGTGCGCGTTCTCGGCGCACTTCAACTGCCCGCTGCCCCCGGCGGACCACCAGTTCGCCGTGGCGGTCCCCGTGGGCGAGCGGGCCGTGCGGTACCGGTGAGGACGTGCGGGACGAACCCGGCCGGGCAGGGGTCGGCCGGTGGGGCCATCCCGGGGTGACATTGGCGTCCTCGGAGCTGGTACCCCCCGCTCCGCGCTCAGGTGGGGCGGAGCGGCCCGGTGAACGACCTGCTCAGGTGGTCGTGCAGGTCGTCGAACCGTCGGCGCCGCCCGTAGGCGGCACGCTGGCGGTGCGCGCCGGAGCCGGCCGCGAACAACCTGCCGAGCAGGTCCCGCGCGGTCGTGCGGTCGCCCCCGGCCTCCAGCCCGGGGGCGGCGCGCCGCATGAGCTGGCGCACCCGGCCCCTGGCGGTGAGCAACGTGCCGGTCGCCGGGTCGAGGCTCATGCCCTCCAGACCGTCGTGGGCCGCGCGCCACAGCGCCAGCCGCAGGGTGTGCTCGGGGAAACGCGGCCCCTCCCGGCCCGCCTCGATGTCGGCGAGCGCGACCACGGCGAGGGCGCGGATGAGCAGCGCGTACAGCACGGCCTCCTCCGCCGTGGCGGCCACGTCGAAGATCCGGACCTCGACGGTGGGCACCCGCTCCGAGGGGCGGACGGAGAAGTACAGCATCCCGCTGTCCAGCGCGGCGCCCGAGACCAGGAGTTCCTCGCTCGCCCGTTCGTACCCGGCCAGCGAGCCGAACCAGGGCTGCGGCACGGCCGAGGGCAACCGCGTCCAGGTGACCGCTCGCCAGCTCGCGTGCCCGGTGGGACGGCCACCGGCGAACGCCGAGTTGGCGGAGAGCGCCAGCAGGGCCGGCAGCCAGGGGCGCAGGTGGTCCGCGACCAGGACCGCGCGTTCGCGGTCGGGCATCCCGACGTGCACGTGGCAGCCGCAGACGGAGAGGTCGTCCACGAGCATCCCGTAGCGCTCCCCCATCCGCCGGTACCGGTCGGCCGGGGTGAGGGGGGTGGGGACACCGGCGGCGAGCGGGGCGCAGCCGCTGGCCACGACCCGACTGCCCTCCCC